>CAUJIL010000163.1 GCA_963204845.1 Pseudomonadota bacterium
GGCGGCGCGAGCCGGTAGCCAACCAGGCCGGCCGCGAGCATCGAGCCCGCGAACAACAGCGGCAGCAGCCAGCCGGTACGCGAGGACACCCGCCACTCGCGCGGCGCGGACGGACGGTCACTGAGGAGGATCACTCTCATGCGGCGGCACCGGTTGCTGGTCTTGTTGCTTTTGGTCCGGCCTGACGCCCCGACGACCCGGGCGGTAGCAGACGCGCCGCACTATGCCACACGCCCGGTAATATTGCCAAGATTGCCGGTGCGGGCCGCTACCGAGGCTGTCTCAAACGCCCGCAGCGACGCGCCGGTAGCCGCCGTCGACCTCCTCGACCAGCTCCCACGCATCGGGGTTCGCGAGCAGCGCACGCAGCAGCGCCACGTTCAGTGCGTGCCCGGACTTGTAGCCGCGGAACTCCGCGACCAGCCGCCGCCCGAGCAGGAAGAGATCACCGATCGCGTCGAGGATCTTGTGACGCACGAACTCGTCCTGGTAGCGCAGCCCGTCCTCGTTCAGGATGCGGTCCTCGTCGACGACGATCGCGTTGTCGGTGCTGCCACCCAGCGCGAGTCCGTGCGAACGCAGGTACTCGACCTCGTGCGTGAAGCCAAAGGTGCGCGCGCGGCTGATGTCCTTGACGAACGACGACGACGCGCTGTCGAAACTCGCGCTGGCCTTGCTGTGGCGCAGCACCGGATGATCGAAGTCGATCGAGAACTCGATGCGGAACGAAGCGCAGGGATGCAGCGCGGCGTGCCGGTCCCCGTCGGCAACGGCCACCGGCCGCAGCACGCGCACATAGCGGCGCGGACGTTCCTGCTCGGCGATCCCGGCCGACTGCAGCAGGAACACGAACGGCCCCGCGCTGCCGTCCATGATCGGCACCTCGGAGGCCGACACCTCGACGATCGCATTGTCGATACCCACGCCGACGCAGGCCGCCAGCAGGTGCTCGACCGTGCCGACCTGCACCCCGTCGCGGCCGAGCATCGTGCACAGCCGCGAATCGCAGACGAAATCGACGTGCGCCGGAAACTCGACCGCGGGGTCCAGGTCGACGCGCCGGAACACGATGCCGGTGCCCGCCGGCGCCGGCAACAGATGCAGGTGGATGTCCTCGCCCGTGTGCAGCCCGACGCCACGCGCGCGGATCGGATTGCGGAGCGTGCGCTCCATCGTCGGTGTCTTCACGTTCGGTACTGCACCTGCATCCGTTGGGTGATCGGCGGGCGCGACGCGCCATACGGCGGGCCGCGCCCGTACCGTGGCCGGTGTTCAGTCCGCCTGCCGGCGCAGGAAGGCGGGGATGTCCAGATAATCCAGGTCGCGCTCCGCACCGACCGCCATCTGCGGCCGCTCGGCCATCGGCTCACGCGAGCCGGCCTGGCGCCGCCGTACCGCCGGCGAGTCCAGCCCGCGGTAATCGGGCTGGCCGGCACCCGCGCCGACCGTGTTGTCGATCACCTTGACCGGGCGATCCTTGCGCGTCTCGCCCAGACCGGTGGCGACCACGGTGACCTTGATCTCGCCGCTCATCTCGGGGTCGATCACGGTGCCGACGACCACGGTCGCCGAATCGGACGCGAACTCCTCGATGGTGTCGCCCACTTCCTCGAACTCGCCGAGCGACAGATCAGGGCCGGCGGTGATGTTGACCAAGATACCACGCGCGCCCTGGAGGTTGATATCTTCGAGCAGCGGGCTGCGGATCGCCGCCTCGGCGGCTTCGCGCGCGCGGTTCTCGCCGCGGCCGACGCCGGTGCCCATCATCGCCATGCCCATCTCCGACATCACGGTGCGCACGTCGGCGAAGTCGACGTTGATCATGCCGGGCCGGATGATCAGGTCGGCGATGCCCTGCACCGCACCGAGCAGCACGTCGTTGGCCGCCTTGAACGCGTCGAGCAGGCTGGTGCTCTTGCCGAGCACGCTGAGCAGCTTCTCGTTCGGAATGGTGATCAGCGAGTCGACGTGCTGCTGCAACTCCATCAGGCCTTCGTCGGCGATCGCCGCGCGCTTCTTGCCCTCGAACTTGAACGGGCGCGTCACCACGGCCACGGTCAGGATGCCGAGGTCCTTGGCGACCTCGGCGACGATCGGCGCCGCGCCGGTGCCGGTGCCGCCGCCCATGCCGGCCGTGATGAACACCATGTCGGCACCCGACAGCACCTCGGCGATGCGATCACGGTCCTCGAGCGCCGCCTGGCGGCCGATCTGAGGATTGGCGCCGGCACCGAGCCCCTTCGTGATGCCCGAGCCGAGCTGCAGCACGGTGCGCGAGGAGATGTCGGACAGCGCCTGCGCGTCGGTGTTCGCGCAGATGAACTCCACCCCGTCGACCGAATTGCCGATCATGTGCTTGACGGCGTTGCCGCCGCCACCGCCCACGCCGACGACCTTGATCACTGCGTTCTGCGCTACGTTGTCTACGAGTTCGAACATGGCTGATACCCCGCTGTTGATGTGACGACGATCGAAAAATCAGAAATTGCCCTGTAACCACTGCTTCACTTTCTTCATCAGGCCGCGGCCCGGAACCTCCTTGACTCCCGCGGCGGCCGTGTACTGCTTGACGCCGAACAGCAGCAGTCCCACGGCGGTGGAATAGATCGGGTTCTTGACGATGTCGGCCATGCCCTGCACGCCGGCCGGCGAGCCGATACGCACCGGCATGTGGAAGATCTCCTCGGCGAGTTCGACCACTCCTTCCATCTTCGAGGTGCCGCCGGTCAGCACGATGCCCCCTGCCAGCACGTCCTCGAAGCCGCTGCGGCGGATCTCGGCCTGCACCAGCGTGAACAGCTCGTCGTAGCGCGGCTCGACGACCTCGGCGAGCGCCTGGCGCGAGAGCTCGCGCGCGCCGCGCTCGCCGACGCCCGGCACCTTGATCGTCTCGTCCGCTCCGGCCAGCTGCGCCAGCGCGCAGGCGTAGCGGATCTTGATCTCCTCGGCGTACTGCGTCGGCGTGCGCAGCGCCATCGCGATGTCGTTCGTGACCTGGTCGCCCGCGATCGGGATTACGCCGGTGTGGCGGATCGCGCCCTCGGTGAAGATCGCGATGTCGGTGGTGCCGCCGCCGATGTCGACCAGGCAGACGCCGAGCTCGCGCTCGTCGTCGGTGAGCACCGCGTAGCTCGAGGCGAGCTGCTCGAGGATGATCTCCTCGACCTCGAGGCCGCAGCGGCGGATGCACTTCTCGATGTTCTGTGCCGCGTTGACCGCGCAGGTCACCACGTGCACCTTCGCCTCCAGGCGCACGCCCGACATCCCGAGCGGCTCCTTGATGCCCTCCTGGCTGTCGATGATGTATTCCTGCGGCAGGATGTGCAGGATCTTCTGGTCGGCGGGAATGGCCACCGCCTGCGCCGCGTCGATCACGCGCTCGATGTCGAGCGTGTAGACCTCGCGGTCGCGGATCGCCACGATGCCGTGCGAGTTCAGGCTGCGGATGTGGCTGCCCGCGATCCCGGCGTACACCGAGTGGATCTGGCAGCCGGCCATCAGCTCGGCCTCCTCGACCGCGCGCTGGATCGACTGCACCGTCGATTCGATGTTGACCACCACGCCCTTCTTCAGTCCGCGCGACGGATGCGAACCCAGCCCGACGATCTTCAGCGAACCGTCGGGCGTCACTTCGCCGACCATCGCGACCACCTTGGAGGTGCCGATATCAAGGCCAACGATCATCTTTCCGCTCATCGGTTTCCCCATTCACTGCTGCGCCGCGCCGGCCGCGGGAAGCGGTTCCCCGGCGCGCGCGCGATGTTTGCGTCCCGGTGCCGGCGCGCCCTTCCAGGCCACCGCCACGCCGTTGCTGTAGCGCAGGTCCAGCCGCTCGACGCGATCGCGCTCGCCGGCCCAGTCCTGCGCGAACAGGCGCGCCATCAGCGCTGCCCGGCGCTCGATGTCGCGCCGCCCCAGCAGCACCTCGCTGCCGTTGTCGAGCGTGATGCGCCAGGCATGCTTGCCGTCGAGCACGAGCCGCGCGATGCGCACTCCCGCCGGTTCGAGCAACCCGGTGAACACGTCGAACTGCCTTAGCAGCAGCGTCTCGCTGCCCTGTGGTCCGTCGACGCGCGGCAGGTCCACGCCGGTCAGCCCGATCGCCGGGCGGAACACCTCGGCGTACGGGTTCAGGTATCCGTCGTCGCCGTAGCGCAGCACCGGCACCTGCTCGGTGATGAACACCATCAGCCGGTCCGGCCACGCGCGGCGTACCGTGACCTGGTGGACCATCGGCAGCGTCATCAGCTCGTCGCGGATGCGCGCGAGGTCCACCATGAAGTAGCCGGTGCCGAGGTGCGGCAGCATGATCCGCTCGACCTCGCGCTGATCGAGAAAACGGAAATCGCCGTTCACCGTCACCTTCGCGATCGGCACGTTCGCGACCTCGCGCAGCGCCGCGAAGCCGAGCCGCAACGCCACCACCAGCAGCACCCCGATCAGCGCCGGTGTCAGCCAGGCCGCGTGCGTGACGCGCCGGCCCCCGCCCTTGCGGGTTGCGCCTCGGCGCAGGCCCGCCTGGCCGGTGAGGCGAAGCAGCGCGGCGCTCATGCACCCGTCTCCGCGTGCCGCGCGCGCGCAAGGCTGGCGTTGAAGATCCGCGCCACGAGGTCGTCGAAACCGATGCCCGCGGCGCCCGCCGCCATCGGCACCAGGCTGTGGTCGGTCATCCCCGGCGAGGTGTTGACCTCGAGCACCAGGAACTCGCCGCTGGCGGCGTCACGCATCACGTCCACGCGCCCCCAGCCGCTGCAGCCCAGGCTGTCGAAGGCGCGGGCGGCCAGCGCGGCCAGCGCGCGCTCCTCGTCCGGCGCGAGGCCCGACGGACACAGGTAGCGCGTGCTGTCGAGCCGGTACTTGGCGTCGTAGTCGTAGAACGTGCGCGGCGTCTCCAGCCGGATCGAGGGCAGGATCTCGCCGTCGACGATCGCTACCGTGTACTCGGGACCGTCGATGCGGCGCTCGACGAGCACGTGGTGGTCGTAACGGCGCGCCAGCGCCACTGCGGCGTCGAGCGTCGCGGCGTCGTCGGCCGGCGAGATGCCGATGCTCGACCCCTCGCTGGCCGGCTTCACGAACAGCCGCGGCCCGAGGCGCTCGCTGAGCAGCGCGTGGTCGGCGTCGGCACCGACCAGCGCGAAATCCGGCGTGGCGACGCCCTCGGCCTGCCAGAACCGCTTGCAGCGCAGCTTGTCCATCGCCAGCGCGCAGGCGAGCACGCCGCTGCCCGTGTAGCTGATCCCCAGCGTCTGCAGCGCGCCCTGCATCGCCCCGTCCTCGCCGCCACGGCCGTGCAGCGCGATGAACACGTGCGCCACGCCGGCGGCGAGCAGGCGCTGCACCACGTCGGCGCCGGCGTCGATCGCCAGCACCTCGCCAAGGCGTCGCGCGAGCGCGGCGTGCACGGCCCGCCCCGAGGCCAGCGATACCTCGCGCTCGGCGGAGGCGCCGCCCATCAGCACCGCCACCGGACCGTGCAGCGCCGCGGCGTCGATCGCGAACGTCCTCATGCTTGCCCTGCTCCGCGTCGTGCCCAGTCGATCACCGTGCCGACCAGCCGGCCCACGCTGCCGGCGCCCTGCAGCAACAGGAAGTCGTCCGGCCGCAGCACGGTTTCCAGCATTTCCAGCACGTCTTCGGTGCGCTCGACGAAGATCGGGTCGATGCGCCCGCGCTGGCGGATGCTGCCGCTCAGGCTGCGCCCGTCGGCGCCCGGCAGCGGATCCTCGCCGGCCGGATAGACCTCGAGCAGCAACAGCACGTCGACCTGCGACAGCACGCGCACGAAGTCCTCGTAGAGTTCACGCGTGCGCGAGTAGCGGTGCGGCTGGTAGACCATCACCAGGCGCCGCCCGGGCCAGCCTGCGCGCACCGCGGCCAGGTTCGCCGCGACCTCGGTCGGGTGATGGCCGTAATCGTCGACCAGCAGGAAACTGCCGCCCGCGCACGGCAGTTCGCCGTGCGACTCGAAGCGCCGCCCCACGCCCTGGAAATTCGCCAATCCGCGCACGATCGCCTCGTCGGCGATGCCTTCGTCGGTGGCCACGGCGATCGCGGCGCACGCGTTAAGCGCGTAATGGCGCCCCGGCAGTGCCAGCCGCAGATCGAGCGCCGCACGGCCGCCGGGACGCTGCACGCGGAACTCCGACACGCCGCCCTGCTGGCGGTAGTCCTCGAGCCGGAAGTCGGCCGCGGCCGATTCGCCGTAGGTCACGACCTGGCGCGTCACGTCGGGAATGATCGAGGCGGCCGCCGGGTCGTCGATGCACACCACGCACATGCCGTAGAAC
>CAUJIL010000164.1 GCA_963204845.1 Pseudomonadota bacterium
GTTACCGCATCCGCACCAACCATGCCGGCGAGTGGTACTTCGAGACGGCGGCCGGCAAGCGGCTCGCTTCGCTCACCGGCACGTGAAATGCCAAGGGTGCGCCAGCTTATCCCGGTCCTGTGTCGGCCTGCCGGTCCAGCCAGGACAGCAGCACGAAGACTCCCAGGAACGCCGCGCTCCACAGACCGGCCGCCGCCATCAGGACCTCGTCGGCGGGCGTCAGGGTGGAGCACAGGCGCAGCAGTGCCGCGATCGAAACCAGCACCGGCAGCGCATAGGCCCAGGGAATGGCATTCGGGTCCTTGAGGCAACGGATCATGCGCGTGCGGATCATCACGCTCGCGCTCAGCGTGCCCAGCGCACCCGCGGTGATCGCGTGCAGCGCCACCGGGAGCGGCACGGCGCAGCCGATCAGGCTGCAGCCTACGGCCGACCAACCGACGATCAGCCAGCCGTAGCCCAGCAGCAACGCGAGGAAATCCGCCCGGTCCACGCAATGCCGCAGGCGCCAGCGCAACATCCGGATCGCAGTGAGCGCGGCACAGGCGAACAGCAGCACGGCAACGAACGCACCAGCCCAGCCGAAAGGCAACAGCCGGACCAGCAGCAGCGTCGCCATCAGCAGCAGCACGGCCGCCTCCAGCGTGGGCTGCACCCGCGCCTGGAGACGAATGTGCTTGTCCTGCAGATGACCCGCGATCGCGGGCGCCAGCATGCGTCCGCCGATGAAGAACATCAGCGCGCTGAGCAGCAGCACGGCTTCGAGCAGCATGCTGCGGGCGATCGGCAATGCGCCAGCGGCGCGGACGGCCAGATGGAACCCCGCCACGCTGAGCGCCAGCCCGATCACGATGACGGCAACCGAGCGGTTGCGCCATTTCTTGGCGGTCTTCAGGAACACCGGCACGAGCTTGTACGCCAGTGCCAGCACGACCGCTGCGTTCAGCAGTCCCGTGAGTGCACCCTGCGGCCAGTAGAGGAACGCAATCCGCGCCGACAGCCACACGGCGCACAGCAGCACGGTCTGGCGCCTCGGCTGCGGACCCAGCAGGAAACCGGCGACCACGGCCAACGCGTAACCGAACAACATTTCATGGCCGTGCCCCCAGCCGGTCCGCAGCCCTGCGGGTGCTAGCCACCAGCCCACCTGACCACCGACCGACCACGGCAGGATCAGCGCCGAGTACAGCGCCGCCAGGGGAAACCAGTACCGATGGGCGAACGGTGTTCCGGGCGGCTGGCGGCTCATTCACTCTCCAGGCAGCGAAACGAGGTCCGGACGCTACTGGCCCACCCGCACCCACACGTCCACGAAACCGCTGGCGGGATACGTCGCCCGCTGCGGCGCTCGTCCCGGGACCGGCGCGATCGATCGCGTGGCGGCCAGCAGTTCCTCCATGAGGTGCAGCAGTTCCATGCGCGCCAGCGGCGCGCCGGGGCAGACGTGGATACCGGCGCCGTAGAGCAGGTTCGCCGCCGGATCGCGGTCGAGGCGGAACGCGTCGGGATCGCCGAACACCGCCTCGTCGCGGTTCGCCGCGGCCCACAACAGCGTGAGCCGCTCGCCGGCCCCGATCTGCCGCCCCCCGAGTTCCACCGGGCAGGTCGTGACGCGCCGGTTCGCGATCAGCGGCGCGTGGATACGCAGGATCTCGTCGATCGCCGCGGGCAGCAGCGCGGGCTGCTCGCGCAGGCGCTGCTGAAGCTGCGGACGGGCGGCGAGGTACTCGACCAGGATGCCGACCGCGGCGGCGATGGTGCCGAGCTCGCCGGCGGTCCAGTTGCGCAGGATGCTGACGATTTCCTCGTCGCTCAGTGCCCGCCCCTCGACGCGCTCGCGCAACAGGCGGGTCGTGACGTCGTCGGGGGCGGCGTCGCCCAACGCGCGTCGGGCGCCGAGGATGGCGCGCACGTGGGCGTCGAACTCCTGCGCGACGGCGGCCGTCGCGGCGCGATCACCGCTCGCGGTCGCGGTGTGGTTGCGTCGCATCCAGTCGTCGAGCGGCCCCAGCAGTTCCGCGCTCCAGCCCATGAACGCGCACTGGATGCGCAACGCGAACGGGTGTGCGAGGCGCTCCATCAGCTCCACCTCGCCGCCGTGCAGGCCGGCGGCGATCGCTTCCCGCGCCACGCGACGACACACGGGTTCGAAGGCACGCATCGGCTCGTCGCCGAAGTAGGGTTCGATCAGGCGGCGGAACACCGCGTGCCGCGGCGGGTCCATGCCGTTCGGCACCGACAGGTGGCGCGACGACACGACACTGCTGAACGTGTGGTGGTCTTCCAGCACCCGCAGCACGTCGGCGTGGCGCAGCACCGACCAGTGCAGCGATTCGCTCCACGCCACCGGGCAGCGGCGGCGCAGCGCGTCGTAGGCGGCGATCTGGTCGCGCTGCACCTCGGGGCTGCGCGGATCCCAGTCGCGGGCGGGCGAATCGTTCATCGCGGTGGCTCGTTCCTTGTCGGCGTGACGGGGCCTCCCGCCGGTCGGTCCGAGTAGAACACAGTCTCCGGCACGCGCAGGCTACAGCGTGCAATTTTCCCACACTGGGGCGCAGCCGCCGCCGGACCGGCCACACGGCTGCGGAGCAAGCCACTGATCCGGTTCAATTTCCGTGCGTAAATGACTACACTCCCTCCGGCAACCCACAAGGAGCGGTAACGACGATGGCCACCACCGATATTCGCAACGCGACGGCGACCACCCTCGACGCCGGCGCCGTCAAGGTCCTGCGCAACACCTACCTGCTGCTGGCGCTGACGCTGCTGTTCAGCGCGCTCACGGCCGGCATCGCGATGGCGCTGTCCGTGCCCTACCTCGGGCTGTGGACGCTGCTGCCCTATTTCGTGCTGCTGTTCCTGGTCGAGAAGAACAAGAACTCCGCCGCCGGCATCCTGTTCGTGTTCGCACTGACCGGCTGGCTGGGCTTCACGCTGGGGCCGATCCTCAGCCACTACATCGGCGTCTCGGGCTTCGAGCCGGTGCTGATGGCGCTCGGCGGCACCGCGGCGATTTTCTTCGGACTCTCGGGCTGCGTGCTGGCCACCCGCAAGGACTTCAGCTTCGCCACCGGCTTCCTCGGCGTCGGCATGCTGGTGGCGTTCGTCGCGGCGATCGCGAACTACTTCCTGCAGATCCAGGCACTGTCGCTGGCGATCAGCTGCATGTTCATGTTCCTGTCCTCGGGACTGATCCTGTGGCAAACCAGCCAGATCGTGCACGGCGGCGAGCGCAACTACATCTCCGCCACCGTCACGCTGTACGTGATGATCTACAACCTGTTCTCGGTGCTGCTGAGCTTCCTCGGCGGCGGCGACGAATGAACCCCGGATCAATAGCGACCCGACGGCCCCCGCGTGGGGCCGTTTCGTTTACGCCCCGATGATCTTCGCGCTGCTCGTTCACGACGCCCCGGTCGGCCGGCATTCCAGCCAGGCCGCGTACCGCTTCGCGAGCGAGCTGCTGGCAGGCGGGCATACGCTGTTCCGCGTGTTCTTCTTCGGTGACGGGGTGCACCACAGCACGCGCCTGAACCTCACGCCGGGCAACGAAACCGACCTGCCACAGCGGTGGAGCCGGCTCGCCGCCGAGCACGGCGTGGACCTCGTGAGTTGCGTGGGCTCGGCGCTGCGCCGCGGTATCGTCGACGAGGCGCAGGCGCGCCAGCACGCGCTGGAGGCAGTGAGCCTGCGCGACGGTTTCGAGCTGTCGGGGCTGGGCCAGCTGGTCGAGGCGAGTATCCGCTGCGACCGCCTGGTGGTGTTCGGCGGATGAGCACGCAACGCACGCGCAGCGTGCTGGTCGTGTGCCGCAGCGCACCGTACGGACGTTCGCGCGCACGCGATGCGATCGACCTCGCGATGGCCTTCGCGGCCTTCGAGCAGCCGGTCACGCTGCTGTTCCTCGGCGAGGGCGTGTTCACGCTGGCCGGCGGCCAACAGCCCCCCGCCGGCACCCGGCACCTCGGCAAACTGCTGGGCACGCTGGCCGATTACGGGGTCGGGCAGGTGTTCGCCGACGCTGCTGCGCTCGCGGAGCGCGGACTCGCGGTGCGCGAACTCGCACTCGCCGCGGAACCCGCGCACGACGACACGTTGCGCGAACTGTTCGCGACCCACGATCGTGTGATCACCGTCTGAGGCGCCCGATGACGCTGCACATCCTGTTCGAATCGCCGTTCGCCGGGCACGCACTCGAGGAGTGCCGGCGCGTGGCGGGCGCGGGCGATGCGCTGCTGCTCGCCGGCGACGGCGTCTACGCGCTCGCCGACACCGCGGCCGACGCACTGCACGCGCTGCGCGCCGACGGCATCGCGCTGTTCGCGCTCGCCGAGGACTGTGCGGCGCGCGGCATCGCGTCGGCCGAGGTGCCCGGACTCGGCGCGGTCGACTACGGTGGTTTCGTCGAACTGACGCTGGCGCACGAACGCAGCGTGTCGTGGTTCTGAAATGAGCCTGCCCGCGCGCGATGCGCACGGTTTCCTGCTCGATCGCGCGGACTGGAACGAGGACGTGGCACGCGTGCTCGCCGCCGAGGAAGGCCTGACGCTGGGGGCGGCGCACTGGGAAATCCTGTATTTGCTGCGCGAGTACCATGCGGCGCACGAGCACGCGCCGGCCATGCGGGCGCTGGTCGGCCTGGTGCGGCGCCGGCTGGGGTCCGACAAGGGCAACAGCGTGTACCTGCTCAGCCTGTTCCCGGGCAGTCCGGCGCGCATCGCGGCGCGCATCGCCGGGCTGCCCAAGCCGGAGCACTGCCTGTGAGCGAACTCCCGCCGACCGCCACCGAAGACGCGGATCACTCCTCGCCCGACGAGCATCCGTTCGCCGCGTACGTGCGCGCCCTCGGTCGCGGCCGGCGCAGCGCGCGCTCGCTCGCATGCGACGAGGCGCGCACCGCGATGGGCATGGTCCTCGACGGCCAGGCGGAGCCACTGCAGACCGGTGCCTTCCTGATGCTGCTGCGCATGAAGGAGGAAACCGCCGACGAGATCGCCGGCTTCACGCGCGCGGCGCGCGAGCGTGCCCACCTCCCGGCGCCGCCGCCCGCGGTGGATCTGGACTGGCCCAGCTACGCCGGCAAGCGCCAGCAGCCGCCGTGGTTCCTGCTCGCCGCGCTGCTGCTGGCCGCGCACGGACACCGCGTGCTGATGCACGGCGGCGCGCCGCAGACCACCGACCGGCTGTACACGCCGGAGGCGCTCGGCGTGCTCGGCATCGCGCCGGCGCACGACTGGGACGACGCGGCGCACGCGCTCGATGCCCACGGCTTCGCCTACGTGCCGCTCGCGCTGCCGAGCCCGGCGCTGCAGCAACTGCTCGCACTGCGCCGCGTGTTCGGCCTGCGCTCGCCGGTCAATACCTTCGTGCGCCACCTCAATCCGTTGGGTGCGCCCGCGAGCATGCAGAGCCTGCAGCACCCGGCCTACGCGCGGCTGCACGCCGGCGCCGCGCGCCGGCTCGGGCAAGCCTCGACCGTGATCTTCCGCGGCGACGGCGGCGAATGCGAGCTGCGCCCGCAGGCCGACAGCCGCTGCCTGCACGTCGTGGCCGGCAGCGAGCGCGAAATCCTCTTTCCGCGCCTGCTCGCGACCGCGGGCCCCGCGCCTTGCGCACCCGATGCGCGTCTGCTCGGCGCGCTGTGGCGCGGCGAGCGCACGGACGACTACGGCGAGGCGGCGGTGGTCGGCACTGCCGCGCTCGCGCTGATCGCGATGCGCCGTGCCGGCGACCCGCACGAAGCACTGGAGCTCGCGCGCGATTACTGGCGCGAGCGCGGCGCGCTGCCGGGGGCGGCTGCGCGATGAGTCCGACGAACGACTACTCCGAGGCCGCCTGCGAAGCGCAGCTCGCACCGAAACTCGCCGCACTGCAAGCGGCGTTGGCGGAACTCGGTGCGTCCGCGCCGGAGGTGTTCCGCTCGCCGCCGGTCCACTACCGCCAGCGCGCGGAGTTCCGTTTCTGGCACGCCGGCGACGATGCCTTCCACGCGATGTTCGACCCCGCCGCACCACGCGAACCGCTGCGCGTCGACCATTTCCCGCCGGCCTCGCGCCGCATCAATGCGCTGATGAGCGCGCTGCGCGCGGCCGTGCTGCGCTCACCGGAGCTGAAGTCGCGGCTGTTCCAGGTCGAGTTCCTCGACACGCTGGCCGGGGACTCGTTGCTGGTGCTGGTCTATCACCGCCGGCTCGACGCGGCGTGGGAGAACGCGGCGCGTGAACTGGCCAGCGCGCTGGACGTGCGCCTCGTCGGGCGCTCGCGCGGGCAACGCATCACGATCGGCGAGGATTTCGTGACCGAACGCCTGCACCTCGATGGCCGCGAACTGGTGCTGCGCCAGCC
>CAUJIL010000165.1 GCA_963204845.1 Pseudomonadota bacterium
CCCGCGCGCAGCGAGCAGGCCGCCGCGCACGATCGCCTCGAAGCGCGCGTGCGTGTCCTTGCTCATGTAGTTCAGGTCCGGCACCCCGCCGCTGCCGGCGCCGTGGCAATAACCGCAGTGCGTCATGAACAGCCCCAGTCCGCGCCGCAGCGTGGCCTCGTCGGCCGTGACGGGGACCGCCGCAATCGCACCCGTGAAACGCTCCGGTTCGGGCAGCACGTCTTCCCCGCCCAGCGTCCACACGGCGATCCGCGAGGCGTTGCGCCAGCCGCCGAGCGTGCCGCCGTCGGGCAGCGCCGCGCTGTGGCCTCCACCCCAGCCGATGCCGGCGGCGATGTACTGCTGCCCGTCGACCGCGTAACTCGCCGGGCCACCCTGCACGGCGCCGAAGGTGCGCGCTTCCCACAACTGCGCGCCACTGTCGGCGCGGTAGGCGACCAGGCGGCCGTCGGTTGCCCCGTGGAAAACCAGGTTGCCCGCGGTGCTCAGGGTGCCGCCGTTGATCGGCAACGGCTGCTCTACCTGCCACGCGATGCGCTCGCGCGCCACGTCCCAGGCGATCAACGATCCGCGCGGGTTGGCCTGCTCGGCCATGAACGCAGGGTTGTTCAGCATCGCGCTCATGTCGAGCGAGGTGTTGTAGCGCCGACCGCGCTCGCGCAGCTGCACCTGCGGATCCATCGCGAACACGCTGGGCATGCGCGTCTCGCTGAAGTACAGCAGCCCGGTCTGCGGATTCCACGACACCGGGTTCCAGTTGTGCCCGCCCAGCGCGCCGGGCCACACCAGCGTGGGTTTGCCGCTACGGCTGTAGTCCGCTTCCGGGTTCTCCACCGGCCGCCCGCTGGCGAGGTCGTAGTGGCTGGCCCAGGTGACGCGCGTGAACTTCTCGGCCGACAACAGCCGGCCGCTCTCGCGGTCCAGCACATACACGAAGCCGTGCTTGGGCACCTGCACCAGCAGCTTGCGTTGCTGGCCCTGGAACTCGATATCGATCAGCACCAGTTGGGTGGTCGCCGGGTAGTCCCACTGCTCGCCCGGAGCGAGTTGGAAGTGCCACACGTAGCTGCCGTCGTCGGGGCGCAGCGCGACGATCGACGACACGAACAGGTTGTCGCCGCCACCGGGGCTGCGGCGCGCACGCGGGAACAGGCTGCTGTTGCCGACGCCGATGTAGAGCAGGTCGAGTTCCGGGTCGTAGGACATCGCGTCCCAGACCGTGCCGCCGCCGCCCCAGCGCCACCACTCCTCGCCGCTCCAGGTCATGGCGGCCTTCGCCAGCGTTGCATTCTCGAACCCGAGCGCCGGGTTGCCGGGCACCGTGAAGAAGCGCCACGCGAGCTCGCCGCTGCGGGCGTCGTAGGCCGAGACGTAGCCGCGCGCCCCCATGTCCGCGCCGCCGTTGCCGATCAGCACCCGGCCCTTCACCACCCGCGGTGCGCCGGTGATGTTGCGTCCCGGCGCCGCGTCGATGAAGGTATCTGCGCTCCAGCGCGGCGTGCCGTTCGCCGCATCGAGCGCGATCAGGCGCCCGTCCAGCGTCCCCACGTAGACCATGCCGCCCCAGACCGCGACCCCGCGGTTGACCGGCCCGCAGCACCCCTCGGCCGCGCGCACCCGGTCGACCTGCGGATCGTATTTCCACAGCGCTGTGCCGCGTGCCGCGTCGAAGGCGTAGACCACGCTCCACGAGCCGGTCGCGTAGAGCACGCCGTCGACCACCAGTGGCGTGGTCTGCACGCCGCGCTCGTGCTCCAGCGCCTGGCTCCACGCGAGGTCCAGCCGCCCCACGTTCGAGGCGTCGATCTGCGCGAGCGGACTGAAGCGCTGCTCGCCCCACGTGCGCCCGTGCGTGATCCAGTTCGCGGGGTCCTCGTCCGCCGTGCGCAGCCGCGCATCGTCCACTCGCCCCGCATCGGCCGCTGCCACAGCCGCTGCGCCGAGCAGGCAGCCTGCCAGCAACAGAACGCGCATCACCTACCCCCCATCAGATCGCCGCGCGCGGCATGCTGACCTGCGAGGTGGTGATGCCACCGTGCACTCCGACCACCTCGCCAGTGACGTAGGCCGCCGCCGGCGAGGCCAGATACAGCGCGCACGCGGCCACGTCCTCGGGATCGCCAAGCCGACCCAGCGGCGTGCGCTCGTTCATGACGCGTTCCATCTCGTCGTTCATGAAATTGGTCAGCGCGGTGGTGCGCGTGGCGCCGACGCCGATCGCGTTCACGCGCACCTTCGGCGCGAATTCCTGCGCGAGTTCCTGCGTCATCCACGACATCGCCGCCTTGCCGACCCCGTAGGCCACGAAGCCCGGTTGCGGATGATGGCCCGCCATCGACGAGATGTTCACGATCGCGCCCTTGCCGGCGGTGCGCACCATGTGCGGCACGCAGATCCGCGACAGCGAGAACGCGGTGGTCACGTTGAAGCGGAAGCAGGCCTCGAAATCCTCGTCGGAGGTCTGCAGCGCGGGCTGCGGACCCCAGCCGCCGGCGTTGTTGACCAGGATATCGAGCCGCCCGAACTCGGCCAGCCCCCGCTCGACCAGCGCCGCGCGCTGCCCGGCGTCGAGCACGTCGCACGGAACCACCAGCGCACGCCGCCCGCGCGTACGCACCTTCGCCGCGGTGTCCTCCATCTCGCTGGCGGTGCGCGCCGAGATCACCACATCGGCGCCGGCGTCGGCGAAGGCCAGCGCGATCGCCGCACCGATACCGCGCCCCGAACCGGTGATGATCGCGACCTGTCCATCGAGGCGAAAACGGTCGAGCATGCTGTTCATCTGCGGGTCTCCTGTGGCTGCTGGTTGCGGGCGGGGGGGATTATCGCGCCTGGCGGCCCCGGCCGGCATTGCCGATCGGCAATATCGCGCTGGCGCCGTTGCGGGCCGCCGCGCGCGTCAGGGCCGTTGCGATACCCCCGGTGGCCAAACACGGTCCTGTAGGTTCGGCCTGTGGCCGAACCGTTGTCCGCGTAGGTTCGGCCTGTGGCCGAACAGGAATGTCCGGGCACAGCCCGGACCTACACGAACG
>CAUJIL010000166.1 GCA_963204845.1 Pseudomonadota bacterium
GTCCCGACCGGTGCGGGTCGCGCTGCCGCGCCGCCCGGTCGGATGTCAACTATAGGCCATCCCGGCCCGGCCCGCGATTCAGCCCGTGTTCGCCATCGCGACCGCCTCGTCGACGTCCACGCTGACCAGCCTGGAGACGCCCGGCTCCTGCATCGTGACGCCCATCAGCTGCTGCGCGATCTCCATCGTGATCTTGTTGTGCGTGATCACGATGAACTGCACCGACTCCGACATCTCGCGCACCAGGCGCGCGAACCGCCCCACGTTCGCGTCGTCGAGCGGCGCGTCGACCTCGTCGAGCATGCAGAACGGCGACGGGTTAAGACGGAAGATCGAGAACACCAGCGAGATCGCGGTCAAGGCCTTTTCGCCACCGGAAAGCAGGTGGATCGTGGCATTGCGCTTGCCGGGGGGGCGCGCCATGATCGCGACCCCGGTGTCGAGCAGGTCCTCGCCGGTCATCTCGAGATAGGCGTGGCCGCCGCCGAACACGCGCGGGAACAGCTCCTGCAACCCGCTGTTCACCCGATCGAAAGTGTCCTTGAAGCGCGTGCGGGTCTCGCGATCGATCTTGCGGATCGCGTTCTCGAGCGTCTCGAGCGCCTCGACCAGGTCGGCGTTCTGCGCATCGAGGTAGCTCTTGCGCTCGGACTGCGCACGGTGCTCCTCGATCGCGGCGAGGTTGATCGGACCGAGGCGAGCGATCTGGTTGCCAAGGCGCTCGATCTGCGCCTGACACGCCTCCTCGTTCGCCTCCGGCGCCAGCCCTTCGAGCACGGCCGGCAGATCCGCGTGCCCCTTGTTCAGTTGCTCGACGATCCCCGCGAGGCGCACCTGCACGGTCTGCGCCGCGATGCGCTCGCGCTCGAGCTCGCCGCGCACCGCCTCCATCTCCTGCTCGATCTCGTGGCGGCTGCGCTCGAGCTCGCGCAGTTCGTGCTCGATCTCCTGCACCAGCGTGCGCGCGGCGATCAGTTCGGCCTCGACCGCAAGCCGCTGCTGCAGTTGCTCCTCGAGCCGCTCGCGGCCGGCCGCGATCGGCTCCTCGGTGGCCGCGATCTGCGATTCCAGCGCACCGATGCGCTCCTCGAACTGTGCGAACTGGCCTTCGATGCGCGCGATCGCCGCGCGCAGGCTCGCCAGCTGTGTCTCCAGCGACTCGCGTCGCATCGCCAGCCGGTGTGCCTCGTCGCGCGCTCCGCGCGCCTGCTGGCGCGCCGTCTCGAGCGCCTGGCGCGCCAGGTCGCGGCGCAGCTGCAGCGTCTCGCGCCGCTGCCCGTCACGATGCATCGCGTCGAGTGCCGTGCCGAGCAGCGCGCGCGCCTCCTGCAGCTCGGCGCGCTGCGCCTCGTGGCGCTCGCGATACTGCGCGTGCTCCGTGCGGTTGCGCTCGGCGCGCAACTGCAACTGCTCGAGGCGCGCGCCGCAGGCGCTCAGCGCCGACCGCGCCTCGGTGTAACGCGCGGTGGCGCCGCGCAGTTCCTGCTGCAAGCCCAGCGATTCGGCCTCCAGCGCACGCAGCTCCTCGCGCGCCTCCTCGAGCGATCCGCCCAGCTCGGCCTCGCGCGCGCACTCGAGTTCGTGCGCCTGCTCGAGCTCGGCGATCTCGCGGTTGCGCTGGATCACGCCGGCACGCGCGTCGCTGTCGCGCGCGAGCCGCAGCCAGTCGCGCCCCAGCCAGACGCCGTCACGGGTGACCACGGATTCGCCGTGCGCGAGCCGTGGCTGCAGCGCCAGCGCCTCGGCCAGCGAATCGGCCGCGTGCACGCCCTGGAACAGGCTGCCAAGGTCGAAGTCCGCGCGCACGCGCGCGGCCAGCAGCGGAGACGCCGCGTCCACTGCCGCCCCGCGTGGGGCAAACAGCCCCAGTGCGCCGGCACCGAAGCTGGTGAGCGCCGCCGCCAGCGGCGCCAGCGCCTCGACGCACACCGCCTGCAGGTGGCTGCCGAGCACCGTCTCCACCGCCGTTTCCCACCCGCTGTCCACGCGCAGGCGCTCGGCGAGGCGCGCGTTGCCGCCAACCCCCTGCGCCTGCAGCCAACCCGTCACCACGGCATCGGTCTGCCCCAGCGCCGCCTGCTGCAGGGCCTGCAGCGACGCGAGCCTGCCGCGCTGCTCCTGCAGCGTACGCCGCGCGCCGTCTAGCTCGGCCCCGAGGCGGCTGATGGTGGCACGCGCGGTCTCGATGCGTTCGCGCACGGTTTCGGCGCGCTCCTGCCATAGCTGGCTCACTTCCTCGAGTTCACGCACACGCTCCTCGTGCAGCAGCCGTTCCTCCTCGAGCGGCGCGGTGGCGAGCTCCGCGCGCTCGGCTTCGAGCCGCTGCAGCCGCCCGCCGGCCTGCTCCAGTGATTCCTCCAGGTGACGGATGCGTGACTGTTGCACCTCCGCCTGCTGGCGCGGTTGCTCGGCAGCGAGGCTGAACTCGTCCCACTCGTGCTGCCATTGCTGCATCGCCTCCTCGGCCAGCGCCAGCGCCTCGCCGGAGCCGGCGTCCGCCGCGCCGGCCGCGGCCAGCGCGGGCAACAGCTGCTCGCGCTCGGCGGTGAACGCGGCCTGGCGCTCCAGATCCTCCTGCAGGTGGCGCTCGGCCTCGCCTCGCGCGCGGCGCGTTTGCTCCAGATCCGCGCGCAGCTGACGCGCGCGCTCCTGCTGCAGTTGCACGCCCTGCTCGGTGCGCGCGATCTCGGCCCCGATCGCGTAGTAGCGCTCCTGCACGCCCCCCAGCGCGCCATTGGCCTCGGCGTGACGATCGCGCGCCTGTTCGATGTCGGCGTCGACGCGCGTGTGGCGCGCCTGTACCGCCGCCAGGCGCACCTCGCCGCCGCGCACGCTTTCGTGCCTCGTCGCACCCTCGGCGTCGAGGCGGCGCCACTGCAGCGCGAGCAGTTCGGTCGCGAAGCGCCGCTCCTCGGCCTTCAGCTGCGAGAACCGTTCCGCCGCCGCTGCCTGGCGCTCGAGGTGCTTCAACTGGCGTTCGAGCTCCTCGCGGAAGTCGGTCAGCCGCTCGAGGTTTTCGCGCGTGCGCCGGATCCGGTTCTCGGTGTCGCGGCGGCGCTCCTTGTACTTCGAGATGCCGGCGGCTTCCTCGATGTAGACGCGCAGGTCCTCGGGCTTGGCCTCGATCAGCCGCGAGATCATGCCCTGCTCGATGATCGCGTAGCTGCGCGGCCCCAGGCCGGTGCCGAGGAAGATGTCGGTGATGTCGCGGCGGCGGCAGCGCGTGCCGTTCAGGTAGTAGTGCGAGAGCCCGTCGCGCGTGACGGTGCGGCGAATCGCGATCTCGCCGAAGTTCGCGTACTCGCCGCCCAGCGACCCGTCGGAGTTGTCGAACACCAGCTCGATCGAGGCCTGCCCCAGCGGCTTGCGTCCGGTCGAGCCGTTGAAGATCACGTCGGCCATCGACTCGCCGCGCAGGTGCTTCGCCGAGGCCTCGCCGAGCACCCAGCGCACCGCGTCGATGATGTTGGACTTGCCGCAGCCGTTCGGCCCGACGATCGACACCAGGTTGCTCGGCAAGCGCACCGTGGTGGGATCGACGAAGGACTTGAAGCCCGCGAGTTTGATCGTCTCGAGTCGCATTGCGGATCCACAGCACAGATTGCGGCCGGACGCCCCCGGCCGACGCGGAAAGCGGCGAAGTCTACCGGTTTTGCCGCCCGATCACTACCGCGGATCCGGGGCCGGCGACGGCGCCGGCTGCGCACCGGCGGCCCCTGGTGCAGCCAGCCGCGCGCGTGCCGCCGCGATGCCGTCGCGCACCAGTGCCGCGTCCGGCGCCTCCGCGGGCAACTGCGCGAGCAGGATCTCCCAGTGCTCGATCGCGCGCGCGAAGTCCCCTTCCTGGAAGCTCGCCATGCCAAGCATGCCGCGCACCCCGGCGTGGCGCGGCTCGATCGCCAGCGCGCGCTCGGCCAGCGTGCGAACCTCCGGCGTCAGGCGCCGGCCCTCGGCCAGGAACCGCGCCTGCGCGGCCTGCGCGGCGAGGTCGGCGTCCTCCGGGTAGCGTTCGGCGAGTTCGGCGAACAGCGGCGCGGC
>CAUJIL010000167.1 GCA_963204845.1 Pseudomonadota bacterium
CGCGCGCGCTGGTTGGTCGGGGGTGGGCCGGGAAATTTGTTCGCCCACTGGCCGCACCTACGCGGGTTCTCGTCGGTCCGGGCTGGGCCCGGACATTTGTTCGGCCGCCGGCCTAACCTACAGGGTGTCGAGGGCGCGTTGCAGGGTGGTGACGGTGCGCTCGACGTTCTTCAGCTTGTCGAGTCCGAACAGCCCGATGCGGAAGCTGCGGAAGTCCGCCGGTTCACCGCATTGCAGCGGCACACCGGCCGCGATCTGCAGGCCGGCGGCGCGCAGGCGGCTGCCGTTCTGGATCTCCGGATCGGTGGTGTAGGCCACCACCACGCCGGGCGCGCCGAAGCCCTCGGCCGCCACACTGGGGAATCCGCGCGCCGCGAGCAGCGCTCGCACGGCGTCACCGAGCCGCTGCTGCGCTTCGCGCGCGGCCCCGAGCCCGAATTCCAGCGTTTCGCCGATCGCCGCGGCCAGCGTGCGCAGCCCGTCGGTCGGCATCGTTGCGTGGTACGCGTGGCCACCGTTTTCGTAGGTCTCCATGATGCCGAGCCAGCGCTTCAGGTCGGCGGCGAAACTGCTGCTGGTGGTCGCTTCGATGCGCCGGCGCGCGTTCTCTCCCAGCATCACGAGTCCGGCGCAGGGTGTGGCGCTCCAGCCCTTCTGCGGGGCGCTGATCAGCACGTCGACCCCGCTTGCCTGCATATCGACCCAGATCGCGCCGGAGGCGATGCAATCGAGCACGAACAGGCCGCCCACCTCGTGCGTGGCGGCGGCGATAGCGCTCACCCACGCATCGGGGAGGATCATCCCCGAGGCAGTCTCCACGTGCGGGGCGAACACGATCCCGGGACGCTCGGAGCGGATCGTCGCGACGATCTCCTCGAGCGGCGCCGGTGCGAACGGCGCCTGCGGCGAATCACCGAGCGCGCGGGCGCGCAGCACCGTGGATGCGGCGGCGATCGAGCCGGCCTCGAGGATCTGCGTCCAGCGGAAGCTGAAGAAGCCGTTGCGAACGATCAGCGTGCGTTGTCCGTGCGCGAACTGTCGCGCCACGGCCTCCATCGCGAAGGTGCCTCCACCCGGAACGATCGCTACCGCGTGTGCGTTGTAGGCGTGTCGCAGGTCGCGCGCGATGCCGGTCATGATCTGCTGGAACGCGCGTGACATGTGGTTCAGCGAGCGGTCGGTATAGACCACCGAGTATTCGAGCAGGCCGTCGGGATCGATGTCGGGCAGCAGTCCGGGCATGGCGGTTCTCGTAGCGTGCGTGAATGGACGCGTGCGCGTGGCGACGCCGGTTCAGAACGTGCCGACCAGCGAGCGCAGCGCGCGCGGGTCGATGCTGCGCGAGCGGGTCGCTATCTCGTCGGCGTAGCGCGGTGCGAGCGCGCGCGCCTCGTCGCGCAGCGCACCGAACGCCGACTGCAGCGTCTGGCGATCGAGCGTGCGACCACCCGCGTAATAGCGCTCCGCGACGCGTCCCAGCGCCCAGGTGCTCGCGAAGCTCAGGCCGGAACTCGCGGCCTGGCGGCCGATGCCGCGGCCGATGCCGCCGGCCAGCGTGCCCAGCAGTCCGCCGAGCAGCTTGCGGCCTGCCTGTTCCAGATACTGCGACGTCAGCCCGACGCCGACCGTGGCCAGGAAGTCGCGCGCATGCGAGGCGTCCATCTCGTAGCCGAACGAGCGTCCGATCCGGTAGACGAGGCGCACCTGCAGCGGAATGATCGCCAGCGTCGACAGCGACTCGGGCAACAGCTCGAGCGCGGCGTTCATGATCGCGGCGTCGAGGATCAGCTTGTCGCGCTCGGCCTGTGTCAAGGTGCTCGCGCGCGGTGTGCCGGCGGTGGCGGTTGCCGGGGCGGAGTCGGGGGCAGGGGCAGGGGCAGGGGCAGCGACGGGCGGCTCCGGAACCGCTGCTGCGGCGATCGCGTCGCCCTCGTCGGCGAGCGCGCCGGCCTCGGCCGCCGGCAGGGCCAGCGCCTGCGCCAGGCGCGTCAGGAAATCGCGCTCGGCCGGGCTCTGCACACCGTCGGCATCGCATACCCCGACTGCCATCTCGTAGGCGAGATGGCGCGCGCCGTCGCTGCCCAGCGGGGCGACCACGCGCGCGAGTTCGGGCTTGCCGACCAGCACGTCGCGGTACAGCGCCGCGAGGTTCAGGGAGCCGGCGGGGTCCAGCGTGTCGGCCAGACGGCGCACCGACTCGCGTTCGACTTCCGACTTCATGCCGTCCGCGAACGCGGCCATCAGCGCCACGTTGAGGATCGCTGCGACTTCCTGCTGTTCCATCACGTCGTCTCCGCCTGAGGTCCCGGGCACGCCATTGTAGCGCGAGAGACAGGGGGCGGCGGGAGCTTGTCATCGACGGGTCGGCGTGCTTTGGTGCACGCATCGCAGGGGGCTGGGGATCGTATCGCATGGAACTCACCTTGTTGCTGCCGGGGCTGCTGGCGCTGGGGTTTGCCTGCCAGTGGCTGGCGTGGCGGATGCGTCTGCCCGGCATCCTGTTCCTGTTGCTGGCCGGGCTCGCGCTGGGCCCGCTCACCGGACTGTTCGACCCGCAGGCCGTGTTTGGAACGGCGCTGTTCCCGATCGTGCAGCTCGGTGTCGCGTTGATCCTGTTCGAAGGTTCGCTGACGCTGCGTTTTCGCGAAATCCGCGACCTGGCGCCGGCGATCCTGCTGATCGTCACGCTCGGCGCTCTGGTCACCCTGCTCGGGCTGGCGTGGGCAGCCCACGTATTCGCCGGTCTCGACTGGAGCCTCGCGCTGCTGTTCGGGGCGCTGTGCTGCGTCACGGGTCCGACCGTGATCGGCCCGCTGCTGCGCTCGGTACGGCCCACCGCCGCCGTGGCGCACCTGCTGCGCTGGGAAGGCATCGTCATCGACCCGATCGGCGCACTGCTGGCCGTGATCGCCTTCGACGCGGTCGTGGTGCACGGCCAGGAGAACAGCCTGCAGCTGTTCGCGGCGACGGCGATCGCCGGACTGGCGGTGGGCCTCGCGGCCGGCTTCGGGCTGGCGGCGCTGCTGCGCCGGCAGTGGGCGCCGGACTACCTCGAGAACTTCCTGGTGCTGGCGGCGGTGCTCGCGGCCTCGTCGCTGGCCAACGCACTGGCACACGAGTCGGGGCTGCTGGCGGTCACCGTGATGGGCATCGTGCTGGCGAACGCACGCGCGCTCGACGTCGAACACATACTGCATTTCAAGGAAAACCTCTCGACGGTGATCATTTCCCTGCTGTTCCTGCTGCTCGCGGCACGCATCGAGTGGCCGTCGGCCACGACGCTGGTGGCCGGGGTCGCGGTCCTCGTCGTGGCCACGCTGTTCGTGCGCCCGGCGGCGGTGCTGGTATCGACGCTCGGCAGTCCGCTCAGCTGGCGCGAGCGGGCGCTGGTCGCCTACATCGCGCCGCGCGGTATCGTCGCGGCCGCGGTCTCGGCGCTGTTCGCGCTGCGGCTGGAGCAGCGAGGTTTCGCCGACGCCGACACGCTGGTCCACCTGACCTTCATGATCATCATCGGTACCGTGGTCATCCAGAGCGCGAGCGCCTCGCGCGTCGCACGTGCACTCGGGGTCGTCGCGCCGGACCCGCGCGGCGTGCTGATCGTCGGCGCAACCCGGCTCGCATGCCAGCTGGCCGATCTGCTGCGCCGGCAGGATGTTCCGGTGATCGTGGCCGACGACGACTGGAACGGGATCCGCGAGGCGCGGATGGCGGGCCTCGAAACCTACTACGGCAATCCGGTGACCGAGAAGGCGGCCGAGCGGCTGCCGCTGGCCGAGCTGCAGTGGATGCTGGCGATGTCGAGCAGCAGCGAGATGAACGCGCTGGCGTGCCTGCGCTATCGCGACGAGCTCGGCCGCAAGCGCGTGCTGCGGCTGCCCGTCTTCGCGCCCGGCGAGGCGCCACGCTCGGGGAATGCTGTTGCGGCGCAGGCGCCGGAGCTGGTCGGACCCGACACCACGCAGGCCGGGCTGGAGCAGCGCCTGGACGAGGGCTGGACGCTGCGCGTGACGCGCCTCAGCGAAGCCTTCGGCTGGAAGCAGCTGCGCGAGAAGTTCGCCGTGGCGCCGGTGGTGCTGTTCGTGATCGACGAGCGCGGTGAGCTGCGTTTCGCCGCCGACGGTGCGCTCCCCGAGCCGCGCGCCGGCTGGCGCGTCGGACTGCTAGGCGAGCCTGAGCAGCGCACTTGAGAACGGATCGACGGTATCCGGGTGCGGGGCTGCCGGGGCCTGCGCCTGCTGCTATGCTTGGCGCGTCTGGATCGGCAATGGCAACCCGGGAGCAAGGAATGAAACGTGACGTTCGGATGATCAGCGGCATGGTCGCGGGGCTGTTGATGACGGTCGGCGCGCACGCAGTGGACACCGAGGCGGTGGTCGGCGGCGCGGTGGGAGGCGCGGTCGGCGCGGCGGTGGGATCCGAACTCGGCGGGCGCGAGGGTGCGATCGTCGGAGGCGCTGCCGGCGCAGCGCTCGGTGCCGCGATCGCCACCGACGGCGACGAGCCGGAACATCGTGACAGCGAAGTCCACACCCATTACCACGAGGCCGACGATCGCCGTGGCCCTCCTCCGCACGCGTACCAGGAGCCTCCAGGGCACGCGAAGCACCGCGGCAAGCACTGAACCCGTAAGCGCCGCATGTCCGCGTCCGCGTCGGCACGGCGCAACTTCTTTTTCGTGCATGTGATGAAGACGGGAGGCTCCACCTTCCGTCAGCACATCCATGCGAACTTCAAGGGCGACGAGGTCTGGCCGCGCCGCCAGAGCGAGGAAACCGTCGAATCGTGGCGGATCCCCAGGTTGTTGGCGCTGTCGCCCGAGCGTCGCGCGCAGGTACGCGTCTACATGGGGCATTTCCCGTTCGTCGTCGCCGGGCTGCTGGATCCGGCGCTGGCGACGCTGTCGATCCTGCGCGATCCGGTCGAGCGCATCGTCTCGTACCTTCGCCAGTGCCAGCGCGAACACCAACATCATCGCGATCTGGCACTGGAGCAGATCTACGACGACGAGTTCTACTTCAAGTGCTTCATTCTGAACCATCAGTGCAAGATCTTCGCGATGACGGCGCAGGACCGGCTCGACAGTTACATGGACGACATCGCCATCGACGAGGCACGTTTCGCGACTGCCTGCGCGAATCTGGAACGGGTCGACGTGCTCGGACTCACCGAGCACCACGATGACTTCCTGGGCACGCTGAGGACCCGCTTCGGCTGGACCATCCGCGAACTTGCCCGCCGGCGGGTGGCGCCTGGCGCGGCGAGGGTCCCGGCTGCGCTGCGCGCGCGCATCGTCGCCGACAACGCCGCCGACATCGCCTTCTACGAATACGCGCGCGAACTGCTGGAACGGCGGACCCGACATGGCTGATCGCCGGCCGTTGCTGTCGATCGTCGTGATCGTCTACGACATGCCGCGCCAGGCGTTGAACACGCTGCATTCGCTGGCGCCGCGCTACCAGACCCGGGCGAGAGCGGGAGACTACGAGGTGATCGTGGTCGAGAACCGCTCGCCGCGCACCATCGAGCCGGCGGCGGTGGCCGCGTTGCCGCGCAATTTCCGCTACATCCTGCGCGACGAGGCGGGGGTGTCGCCGGCGGCGGCGATCAACGAGGGCTTCGCCGCGGCGCAGGGCAGTCACGTCGGGCTTATGATCGACGGCGCCCGCATGGTCACGCCCGGGGTGGTCGAACACGTGCTGATGGCATGCCGCATCACGCCGGATGCGCTGGTCGCGGTGCCGGGTTATCACCTCGGACCCGACGAGCAGCACCTGCACGACGGCACGGGATACGACGAACGCAAGGAGCAGGAACTCCTCGAAAGAATCGACTGGCCGCGCGATGGTTACCGCCTGTTCGAGATCGGGTGCTGGAGCGGAGCGAACCGGCACGGGTACTTCCACCCTTTCATGGAATGCAACTGCCTGTTCATGCCGTCCGCGGTTTTCCGTGACATAGGTCAGGCCGACGAGCGTTTCGATCTGCCGGGCGGCGGCGCCCTGAACCTCGCGATCTGGCGCAAGGCGGCGTTGCACCCGCGCACTCGCTTGTTCATGCTGCCCGGTGAGGGTTCCTTCCACCAGTTGCACGGCGGGGTCACGACGTCCGGGCGCGAGCGACGGGAGGAATTCCTGAAGCAGGTCTACGAGCAGTTGTGCGAACTCATCGGCGAGAAGTTTCGCTCGCCGGAGGTGGAGCCGGTCATGCTGGGGCGGCTGCGCGGACCGATGTTGCCGTTCATGATCACGTCCGCGCAGAAGGGGATCAAACGCCACCAGCGTTTCGGCGGACGATTGGCAGCCATGTATGCCGATGACGTCCGCAAGCAGGGCGCCAGGTCCACAGGTGCACGCGGTCCGCAGGACCCGGACGGCAACGGGAGTCCAACATGACGGGAATCTATCTGCCGCCTTCGATCCGCGGTTTCCAGCCGCGACACGTGGTATTCAGCACGTGGGTCGATCACATTCCTTTCGGCTACGACATCGTCGCGGCGCTGCGTCCGCGCCTGCTGGTCGAACTGGGTACGCACCAGGGGCTGTCGTACTTCACCTTCTGCCAGGCAATGAAGGAGAACGCGATCGACGGCCTGTGTTACGCGGTCGATACCTTCCAGGGCGATGCGCATGCCGGCAGCTACGACGAGTCGGTGTTCAACCAGGTCAGCCAGCACAACCGCGAGCACTACCACGGTTTCTCGTACCTGATGCGCATGCTGTTCAACGACGCGTTGCGGCACTTCGCCGATGACACGATCGACCTGCTGCACATCGACGGCCTGCACACCTACGAGGCGGTCGCCGAGGATTTCGCCAACTGGTATCCGAAGGTCAGGCCCGGCGGCATCCTGCTGTTCCACGATGTGCAGGCGCGGCTGCAGGACTTCGGCGCGTGGCGCTTCTGGGACGAACTGCGCGCGCAGCACGAGACCTTCGCGTTCAACCACGGCTTCGGCCTTGGTGTGCTGCGCAAGCCGGGCGGACAGCGTGACGACGATCAGCAACTGCTGCGCTTGCTGTTCGCGCGCGACGAGGAAACGGCTGCGGCGCTACGCGCGTTCTACGTGCATGCCAGTCGCCATTTCGACCTGCAACGCCGGGTGGCGCGCATTGGCAAGGGACCGGGCCAGGGCCAAGGGCAGGGCAAGCCGGGGCCCAAGGGGCCCGGGGCCGGGACAGGCGGCGCCTGATGCGCTTGACCGTCATCGTCGTCGTGCACGAAATGCGGCGCGAGGCACCACGCACCCTGTTCGCGCTGACGCCGCGCTATCAACTCGGCGTGATGCCCGCGGACTACCAGGTGCTGGTGCTCGACCACGGTTCCCGGGAAGCCCTCGATCCGGCCGAGGTGGCCGGATTCGGCGCCAACTTCGAGTACCGTTTCGTGCCGACGGCGCAGAAGTCTCCGTGGCGGGCCCTGAACGAAGCAGTGGCGGCGCTGGATTCGACGCACGTGGCGCTGATGGTCGATGGCGCCCGCATCCCGACCCCGGGCGTGCTCGCCGGCATGGTCGAGG
>CAUJIL010000168.1 GCA_963204845.1 Pseudomonadota bacterium
GAGGCGTCGTCGGGCAGCCGCACCGGCAGCGCCAGCTGCTGCGCCATCAGTGCGGGTCCGCGGGAGGCGGGGTTTCGCACGGTGGCTGCTGGCCCGCGGGCACCACCGCGGGCGGCACGGCGGCGGGACCGTACAGTGCGCTGGCACGGTAGCGGTCGTGCGCGTGGCGCAGCAGCACCATGATCACGGCCGACACCGGCAGCGCGAGCAGCACGCCCGTGAAGCCGAACAGCTGGCCGCCGGCCATCACGGCGAAGATCACCACCACCGGATGCAATCCGATACGGTCCCCGACCAGCCGCGGCGTCAGGTACATGCCCTCCAGCATCTGGCTCGCCACGAACACCACCAGCACCCACAGCAGCGGCAACCAGTCACCGAACTGCACCAGCGCGGCGATCGCGGCGGCGCCGACGCCGAGCACCAGCCCCAGGTACGGCACGATGCTGGCCAGCCCGGCCAGCATGCCGATGAGCAGCGCCAGATCGAGCCCGACCAGCATCAACCCGACCGTGTAGCAGACGCCGAGCGCGAGCATCACCAGCAGCTGGCCGCGGATGAACGCGCTCACCACCTCGTCGCACTCGCGCGCGAGTTGCGCCACGGTGCGCTCCCACGCCCGCGGCACCGTGTCGTGCACCCGCTCGAGCAGCAGGTCCCAGTCACGCAGCAGGTAGAAGGTCACGACCGGGATCAGCACCAGGTTCGCGAACCAGCCCAGCAGCGCGAGCGAGGAGGCGGTCGCCGAGCTCAGCAGACGCTGCGCGAAGCCACCGGCACTCTGCCAGTTCGCGGCCACCGTCTCGCCGAGCGCCTGCACCGGCAGGTACCCCTCGCCGATGTCGAACTGCTGCTGCAGCCACGGCAGCAACGTGCTGCGGAACCACTCGACGACCACCGGCACCTTGGCCGCCATGACGTGCATCTGGCGCCCGAGCAGCGGCACCAGCACCAGCACCAGACCGACCAGCAGCAGCCCCATCAACAGGAACACCGCGCACACGGCCAGCGTGCGCCCGAAGCCGGCGCGCTGCAGCCGGTCGACCGCCGGATCCCACAGGTACGCGAGCGCGAGACCGGACAGGAACGGCATCAGGATCGGGCCGAGCAGGTGCAGCAGAAAACCCGCCGCCAGCACCGCGACCAGTGCGAGGGCGCGCTGCGCCACGCTGGCCGATCCGGTTGCTTCGTCCATTGCTGCTCAGCCCCCCGACCAGCGGTAGTGCAGCGCCGCGGCCTCGCCCACCGGCTGCAGACCGGGCAGCAGCGACAGCTCGCGCAGCACGGTTTCGGCGTCGCTGGCCGTCACGAGGTCGAAGAAGAAGGTGTCGCGATCGACCAGCACGAGCTGGACCTGGCGCACCGAGGTCATGCCCTGCAGCAGGCGATACGCGCGATGGTAGTGCGGGAACGCGGCCAGCCCGTCGACGCGCAGCCGCAGCTGCTCGCCCTGCTCGGCGGCCGCGTGTACCGCGTAGCGGGCCGCCACGCCCTCGGCCGCAAAGTCCACCAGTTCGCCGGCCAGTACCTCGATCGCGGGCGCGTTGGCCTCACCGTCGCTCGCCTGCTCGCCGTCGCGATACACCCACTGCCCGACCCAGCCGCCGTCGCCGGTCGCCGCCAGCTTCGCCAGCAACACCGGCCCCGGCCCGTAGCGCTCACTGCCCGCGAGCAACGCCGGCGCGTCCAGCTGCCACACCTGTTCCGCTGCCACCGTCGTGCTGTCCTGCAGGTCCATTTCCGGAAATCGCAACGGCATCCCGCGCCGCCCGCCATGCCTGCGCAGCCAGTCGGCGAGCGCCGCATCGGCGTCGCGGTCGAACAGGCGCGCGCCGCCGCCGGTGCCATCGTCGATTGCGATCCACAGCAGCGTCGCGGGCCGGTTCGGCGGCAGCAGCGGCTCACCGGCTCGACGCAGCAGGTTCGCGATCGCCGGCGGCGAAAACACCGCGTGCAGGCCCAGCTCCTCGGCGGGCCCTGCGCTGCGCGGCGGATAGGCGATACGGCTGAAGTAGAACTGCGCCAGCAACCGGTCGGCCTCGCGCAGCGCACCCGCGACCACGGGATTGTCGAGCGCACGCCGCGAACCGCTGGTCTTCACGAACACCTCGGCGAGCGCGGCCGCGGCGGCCGCGGAACGCGCGGCGGCGTCCTGCGCGGCGATCGGGACCTCGGCCTCGTGCAGGCCGGCGACGGTCTCGGCGTGGACCCACGGCACGCGCAGGCACAGCGCGCACAGCGCGACGGCGGCCCGGAACACGCGTGAACTGATGACTCTCATGCCGTCTGGCCGAGGATGGATGTGCGCCGCATTGTAGCAAGACCGCTTCGGTTTGCCGCCCCGAAGCGCGTGCTGCTAGAATCGCGCGCCCCCAGCGAGCGGCGAACACCCATGTCCGACACCAGCACCCGAGGCCTGTCCTACAAGGACGCGGGCGTCGATATCGACGCCGGCAACGCGCTGGTGGGCCGCATCCGCGACATCGCGCGCCGCACGCGCCGCCCCGAGGTGCTCGGCGGCATCGGCGGCTTTGGCGCGTTGTGCGAGATCCCCGCCGGCTACCGCGAACCGGTGCTGGTCTCCGGCACCGACGGCGTGGGCACCAAGCTCAGGCTCGCGATCCAGCTCGGCATCCACGACACCATCGGCATCGACCTGGTCGCGATGTGCGTGAACGACCTCGTGGTGGCCGGCGCCGAACCGCTGTTCTTCCTCGATTACTACGCCACCGGACGCCTCGACGTCGATGTCGCCGCGAGCGTGATCAAGGGTATCGGCGCCGGTTGCGAGCAGGCCGGTTGCGCGCTGGTCGGCGGCGAGACCGCCGAGATGCCGGGCATGTACGAGGGCGACGACTACGACCTCGCGGGCTTCTGCGTCGGCGTGGTCGAGAAGAGCCGCATCATCGACGGCAGCCGGGCGGCGCCCGGCGATGCGCTGATCGGTCTGGCTTCGAGCGGCGCGCACTCGAACGGCTATTCCTTGATCCGCAAGATCCTCGAGCTGAGCGGCGCCGACCTCGGCACCCCGGTCGACGGCCGGCCGCTCGGCGAGGCGCTGCTCGCGCCGACCCGCATCTACGTGAAACCGCTGCTCGCGCTGATCGGGAGCTGCCGCGTGCACGCGCTGGCGCACATCACCGGCGGCGGCCTGCTCGAGAACGTGCCGCGTGTGCTGCCCGCGGGCTGCGCCGCCGTCATCGACACCACCAGCTGGCGTGAACCGGAACTGTTCCGCTGGCTGGCCAGCGCCGGTGGCGTCGAACGCCGCGAAATGTACCGCACCTTCAATTGCGGGGTTGGCATGGTGGTCTGCGTGGCGCAGGAGGACTGCGAGCGGGCGATCGCCGAACTGCACGCGGCGGGCGAGCAGGCGTGGCGGATCGGGCAGCTCGAGGCCGTGGGCGCCGACGGCGACGCGGTGCGCCTGCTTGGCTGCTGAACAACAGCATCCTTCCACTGGGCATTGCCGCCTGGTCGTGCTGGTCTCGGGCAGCGGCAGCAACCTGCAGGCGTTCATCGACGCCTGCCGCGACCCCGCGTATCCGTGCACGGTCGCGGCCGTGATCAGCAACCGGCCCGGCGTGCGCGGACTCGAGCGCGCCACGGCCGCCGGCATCGCGAGCGAGGTGCTGGACCACACGGGCTTCGCCAGCCGGGAGGACTTCGACGCAGCGCTGCTCGCGCGCGTGGATGCCTACCGGCCCGACCTGGTGATCCTGGCCGGCTTCATGCGCATCCTGACCCCCGCCTTCGTGCGTCACTACGCGGGGCGGCTGCTGAACATCCATCCCTCGCTGCTGCCGATGTACCCGGGGCTGCACACGCACCGGCGCGCGCTCGCGGCCGGTGACACCGAACACGGCGCGACGGTGCACTTCGTGACCGCCGACCTCGACGGCGGCCCGCCGGTCGTGCAGGCGCGCGTCGCGGTGCTGCCCGGCGACGACGAGGCGACGCTCGCCGCGCGCGTGCTCGAGAAGGAACACCTGATCTATCCGCTCGCGGCACGGCTGTTCGCCGAGGGGCGCCTGCGCCTGCGCGACGGCCGCGCCGAGCTCGACGGCGCCCCGTTGCCGGCGCACGGCATGGCGATCGATTGAACCGCACCCGCGAGATTGACTCCGGCACGCCGCACGCCCGACACTGCCCCTCGTAATAATTTGCATCGC
>CAUJIL010000169.1 GCA_963204845.1 Pseudomonadota bacterium
CTCCACGACGACCACCGTATTGCCCTTCGCCCGCAGGCCCTCGAGCGTGCCGAGCAGCATCGCGTTGTCGCGCGGGTGCAGCCCGATGGTCGGCTCGTCGAGGATGTAGCACACGCCGCGCAGGTTCGAGCCGAGCTGCGCCGCGAGGCGGATGCGCTGCGCCTCGCCACCGCTCAGCGTAGGCGCCGCACGCTCGAGCGCGAGATAGCCGAGGCCGACCTCGCGCAGGAACCCCAGCCGCGAGCGCAGCTCCGGCAGCACGTCACGCGCGATCCCGGCCTCACGGCCGACGAGCCGCAGGCCGCCGAACAGCGACCACGCCTCGTCGACGGTCAGCGCGTTGTAGGACGCCGGCCCCTGGTCGAGCAGGCGTACGGCCAGCGCTTCCGGGCGCAGGCGCTGGCCGGCACACGCCGCGCAGCTGCGCGCCTCGCCCTGCCACCAGTCGTTCCAGGCGTGCTCCTCGCCGCTCTGCGCGGCATCGAAACCCTCGAGCTGCAGCCCGGTGCCGAAGCACGCGGGGCACCAGCCGTGCGCCGAGTTGTAGGAGAACAACCGCGGGTCGAGCTCCGCGAAGCTGCGTTCGCAGCGCGGACAGCAGCGGCGCGTCGAATAGGCATGCACCGTGTCCGCACCATCACCGTCGAGCGCGAGGACCTGCACGCTGCCGTTGCCCGCGGCAAGCGCCTCCGCGAGCGCTTCCCGCAGCGCGCCCTCGCTGCGCGCGCGCACCTCGAGCGTGGCCAGTGGCAGCTCGATCCAGTGCTCGCGGTAGCGGTCGAGCCGCGGCCATGGATCGGTGGGCAGCAACGCACCGTCCACGCGCAGCCAGCGCTGCCCTCGCCGCGCAGCCGCATCGGCGATGGCGGTGTAGAGCCCCTTGCGCCCGCTGACCAGCGGCGCCAGCAACTGCACGCGCCGGCCGCGGAATTCGCGCAACACGCGGGCGAGGATCACTTCCGGCGGCTGCGCCTCGATCGGAATGTCGCAGTCCGGGCAATACTGCCGCCCCAGCTTCACGAACAGCAGCCGCAGGTAGTGATGGATCTCGGTCATCGTCGCGACCGTGCTCTTGCGGCCGCCGCGGCTGGTGCGTTGCTCGACCGCCACCGCCGGCGGGATGCCGCGGATCGCGTCGACGTCCGGGCGCACCGCCGGTTGCACGAACTGGCGCGCGTAGGCGTTCAACGATTCCAGGTAACGGCGCTGGCCCTCGGCGAACAGGATGTCGAACGCGAGCGTGCTCTTGCCGCTGCCGCTGATGCCGGTGATCACGGTCAGTGCATCGCGCGGCAACGCGAGGTCGATGTCCTTGAGGTTGTGTTCGCGTGCGCGCCGGATCTCGATCGCCGCGGTCGGTGCCCGCGGGCGCCGTTCGCGCCGCGCCGCCGGCAGGCGTCCGCGCGCGGTGCGCCACGCGGCCAGCGCGGCCCCGGTGGGACACGCGACGTCCACGATCGCCGCCGGCGAGCCGGCGAACAGCAACTCGCCGCCCGCCTCGCCGCCGTCGGGCCCGAGCTCGAGCAGCCAGTCGGAACAATCGATCACGTCGAGGTTGTGCTCGATCACCAGCAGCGAGTCACCGCCATCGAGCAGGCGGTCGAAGGCACCGAGCAGGCGTGCGATATCGTCGAAATGCAGCCCCGTGGTCGGCTCGTCGAAGATGAACAGCACGCCCTTGCCGCCGCGGCGTCGGCTCGCGGCCTCGGCGATGTGCCCGGCGAGCTTGAGGCGCTGCGACTCGCCACCGCTCAGCGTGGGCACCGGTTGTCCGAGCGCGAGGTAGCCGAGCCCGACCTCGGCGAGCGGGGTCAACGCGCGCACCACCTCGGCCTCGGCCGCGAACACCGTCAGCGCCTCGTCCACCGTGAGGGCCAGCACATCGGCGATCGAACGCCCGCACGCCAGCCGCACCTCGAGCACCTCGGCGCGGAAACGGCGCCCGTCGCACTCCGGGCAGCGCAGGTACACATCGCTCAGGAACTGCATCTCCACGTGCTCGAAGCCGCTGCCGGTGCACGCGGGGCAGCGGCCGTCGCCGGCGTTGAAGCTGAACGTGCCGCTCGTGTAGCTCCGCTCGCGCGCGATCGCGGTGGCGGCGAACAGCGCGCGGATCGAGGCCCAGGCGCCCACGTGGCTGGCCGGGTTCGAGCGCGCGCTGCGCGCGATCGGCGCCTGGTCGACGAACACCACGTCGGCCAGCCACTGCAGCCCCTGCAGGGCGCGGTGCTCGCCCGGGGTCTCGAGCGGACGTCCGAAGTGCTGGCGCGCCGCCTGGTACAGCACGTCGCCGACCAGCGTGGACTTGCCCGAGCCGCTGACGCCGGTGACGCACACCAGCGCGCCGAGCGGAATGCGCACGTCGATGTCGCGCAGGTTGTTCGCGCGCACCCCGAGCAGGTCCAGGCACGGGCCATTGCCCGCATCGATCGCGCGGCGTTCGCGCGCGATCCGCCGCTCGCCGCGCAGGTACGCCGCGGTCAGGGACCCGCTCGCGCTCGCGATGCCGCGTGGCGGGCCCTGGTAGACGATGGCGCCGCCGGCCCGTCCGGGTCCGGGCCCCATGTCGATCAGGCGGTCGGCCGCCAGCATCAGCTGCGGGTCGTGTTCGACCACCAGCAGCGTGTTGCCGGCATCGCGCAGGCGCTTCAGCACCTCGACCACGCGTCCGACGTCGCGCGGGTGCAGCCCGATGCTCGGCTCGTCGAGCACGAACAGCGTGTTGACCAGCGAACTGCCGAGCGCGGTGGTCAGGTTGATGCGCTGCACCTCGCCCCCGCTCAGCGTGCGCGACTGGCGATCGAGCGTCAGATAGCCCACCCCGACCTCGACCAGGAAGCGCAGCCGCGAACGGATCTCCGCCAGCACCAGCGCCGTCGCTTCGTCCGCGCCGCCGCCGGGCCGCAAGCCCTCGATGAACTCCAGCGCGCGCCCCGCCGGCAGCAGCGCGAAGGCGTGGAAATCGAGTCCGTGCCCGCCGCCCGGCGCGTCGGCGTGCAGGCGCCAGCGCAGCGCTTCGGGCTTGAGCCGCGCGCCGCGGCAGCTCGCGCAGACGTCGTAGCTGCGGTACTTCGACAGCAGCACGCGGATGTGCATCTTGTAGCTCTTCGACTCGAGGTACTCGAAGAAGCGCCGCACGCCGTACCAGACGCCGTCGTCGAAGCCCCCCTCGCCTTCGAGCACCCACGCGCGATCCGCCTCCGGCAGCGCGCTCCACGGCCGGTCGAGCGCCACGACGCGGCCATGCGCGTAGCGCTCCAGGTCCTGCTGGCACTCGCGCCAGGCGCCGGTCTGCCACGGTTTGATCGCGCCGTCGGCGAGCGTGCGTTGCGGGTCCGGGATCACGAGGCGGTAGTCGATGCCGATCGTACGCCCGAAGCCCCGACACGCCGGGCAGGCACCGAGCGGCGAGTTGAACGAGAACGCCGCCGGCGGCAGCGTGGCATACGCAAGGTCGCAGTCGGCGCAGTGCAGCGAGTCGGAGAAGCGCAGCGCGGCGCCCGTCTCGCCGGTGCGCAGCACGAGCTTCCCGCGCCCGAGCCGGAACGCCGTCTCCAGGCCTTCGAGCAACCGCGAGCGGTTCTCCTCGCGCAGCCGCACCCGATCCTGCTGCACGCTCAGTCCGCCCGCGCGCTCCTCGACGCGCGTGTAGCCCTGCGCCGCGAGCAGCGCGCGCAACTGCACGCCATCCAGGCCGGGAAGCGTCTCGACGTCGAACAGGATCGTGACCATCGTGTCGGCGAGCGACGGGTCGGCGAACAAGCGTGCCGCCACGCTCGCCGGCGTGTCGGCCGCGACCGGCCGCTCGCAGCCGGCGCAGTGCAGCGTGGCGGCACGTGCGAACAGCAGCTTCAGGTAATCGTTGAGCTCGGTCATGGTGCCCACCGTCGAGCGCGAGGTGCGCACCGAGGCGCTCTGCTCGATCGCGATCGCGGGCGGGATGCCGCGGATCGCATCCACCTGCGGCCGGTCCATGCGGTCCAGGAACTGCCGCGCGTACGGCGAGAAGGTTTCCACGTAACGCCGCTGGCCCTCGGCGTAGATGGTGTCGAAGGCCAGCGAGGACTTGCCGGAGCCGCTGACGCCGGTGATCACCGTGAACTCCCCGAGCGGCAGCTCGAGGTCGATGCCGCGCAGGTTGTTCTGGCGTGCGCCGCTGATGCCGATCGAGTCTTCCACGTGGGCTTCCGTGTGTGCTGCAGGGTGAGGGGAAGGCGGCGAGCGCCGGCCGGAATCTTCGCCGACCGCGGTGCCGTGGCGCAACGCCGCCCCCGGCGCTTGATGCCGGTCAACGAAAACGCGGGTCGCACTTCAATTGCGCGTGGGCGGCGGCTAACGTGACGCCCTCTCTCGTGAACGCGGGAACGCACAGCGATGAACAGGCACCGGCGCAGGGTCGTGATCATGGGTGCCGCCGGACGCGATTTCCACAATTTCCTGCAGGTCTTTCGCGACGATCGCACCATCGAGGTGATCGCCTTCACGGCCACCCAGATTCCCGGCATCGCCGCCCGCCGTTTTCCGGCCACGCTGGCCGGGGTGCTCTATCCGACCGGCATCCCGATCGTCGACGAGCAGTTCCTGGAGGAACTGGTGCGCCAGCAGCACGTCGACGAGGTGGTGTTCTCCTACAGCGACATCAGCCATCTCGAGGTGATGCACCGCGCCTCGCGCGTGCTCGCGAGCGGGGCGAGCTTTTCGCTGCTGGGGCCGTCGCAGACGATGCTGCACTCGCGCCGACCGGTGATCGCGGTATCGGCCGTCCGCACCGGCTGCGGCAAGTCGCAGGTGGCGCGCTGGCTGGTGCAGCGGCTGGCGGCCGACGGGCTGCGCAGCGCCGTGATCCGCCACCCGATGCCCTACGGGGATCTGGAATCGCAGCGCGTGCAGCGTTTCGCGAGCCGGCACGACCTCGAACGCGCGCGCTGCACGATCGAGGAGCGCGAAGAGTACGAGCCGCACCTCGAATCCGGGGCGACCGTGTTCGCCGGGGTCGATTACGCCGCCGTGCTCGCGCAGGCCGAGCAGGATGCGCAGCTCATCGTCTGGGACGGCGGCAACAACGATTTTCCGTTCGTGCACCCGGACCTGCACATCGTGCTGGTCGATCCGATGCGCGCCGGCGACGAGACCACCCACCATCCGGGCGAGGCGGTGCTGCGGATGGCCGACGTGGTGCTGATCGCCAAGTCCGACCTGGTCGAAGCCGCGGTGATCGAGCGGATGGTCGGCACGATCCGCGCCGTCAACACGCACGCGCGGATCCTGCGCGGCGCCTCGCCGGTGACGCTCGATGGCGGCGCGACGATTGCGGGCCGGCGGGTGCTGGTGATCGAGGACGGCCCCACGCTGACGCACGGCGGCATGGCGCACGGCGCGGGCTGGCGAGCCGCCACCGATGCCGGCGCCGGGATCGTCGATCCGCGGCCGTGGGCCGGCCCCGAACTGGCGCGCACCTTCGCCGCGCACCCGCACATCGGCCCGGTGCTGCCGGCGCTCGGCTACTACCCGGCGCAGATCGAGGCGCTGCGCGCCTGCATCGAGGCCTGTGACGCCGAACTGGTGGTGAGCGGCTCGCCGATCGACCTTGCCGCGTTGCTGCACGTCGCCAAGCCGGTGCTGCGTGCGCGTTACCGCTACGCCGACGTCGAAAAACCGGGGCTGGCCGGTGTGCTGCGCGAGTTCCTGCGCGAACGCGGCCTCGCCTGATCAGCGCACCCGCGTGCCGCGCTCCCCGGCGGCCATCGCGACGGCGTCCTCGAGCCGCCCGATCACCGCCGGTCTCGCCGAGCGCGCGACGAATTCACACGCCGCCTCGACCTTCGGCCCCATCGAGCCGGGCGCGAAGGCGTGCGCACGCAGCGCCGCGGCCGTCACGCTCGCGAACGGGGCGTGGTGCGGATCGGGCCACTCGGGGTAGACCCCGTCCACATCGGTCAGGAGCAGCAGCAGGTCGGCCTCCAGCCCCGCGGCGATGAGCGCGCTGGCGCGGTCCTTGTCGATCACCGCCTCGACGCCGGCGAGCGCGCCCGCCGCGTCGCGCAGTACCGGTATCCCGCCGCCGCCGGCGCAGATCACGGTGACCCCGGCGTCGAGCAGCAGCTCGATCACGTCGAGCCCGAGCACCCCGAGCGGCCTGGGCGAGGCGACCACGCGGCGCCAGTGGTGCCCGTCCGCTGCCACCGTCCACCCCTGGGCCGCCGCGAGCTTGCGCGCCTGCTCGCGCGAGTAGACCGGGCCGATCGGTTTGTCCGGACGCAGGAACGCCGGATCGTGTGCGTCCACCTCGATCATGGTGAGCATCGCCGCCACGCGCACCCGCGGCGACGGCAGGCTGCGCAGCTCGCGCTCGATCGCGTAGCCGATCATCCCCTCGGTCTCGGCGCCCAGCACATCGAGCGCATCGGGGAGCAGGTCCGTGGCGTGCTGCTCGCGCAGCGCGAGGCGGCCGATCTGCGGGCCGTTGCCGTGCGTGATCACGAGCTGGTGCGCACGCGCCAGCGGCGCAAGCGCGCGCACCGCCAGTGCGACATTGCGCTGCTGCGTGCGCGCGTCGAGCGGCTCGCCACGGCGCGCGAGCGCGTTGCCTCCCAGCGCCGCCACGATCCGCATGCCTGCCCTCCTCTTGCCGCATCGCTGCCCCACCGAGTGTCACAAAAGCGTCGCGACACGGCAACGCCGGCTTCATCGAAGGCGCGGATCATCGACCAAACGGAGGAGGCAGCCCATGATCCGGACCCGCGCACCCTCGCTCACCGCACGCACCGTCTGGGTGTCCGATATCCACCTCGGGTACCGCCACTGCAAGGCCGATTACCTGCTCGAATTCCTGGCCGCGATCGACTGCGAAACGATCTACCTGGTCGGTGACGTGCTCGATCTGTGGTCACTGAAAACCCAGTGGCACTGGCCCGCGCAGCACAGCGCGGTGCTGCGCGCGCTGCTGGAGCGTGCCGAGCGCGGCACACGGGTGGTCTACGTGGCCGGCAACCACGACGAACTGGTGCGCGAGTTCGCCGGCAACGCCTTCGGTCGCATCGCGATCGCGCGCCAACTCACGCACACCTGCGCCGACGGCCGCCGCCTGCTGGTCACCCACGGCGACGAGTTCGAGAGCTGGATCCGCTGCAGCGCGCCGGCGAAATTGCTCGGTTCGGCCTCGTACACGCTGCTGCTGCGCATGAACCGCGTCTACAACGGGTTCCGCGCCTGGCGCGGCAAGCCGTACTGGTCGCTGGCCGGGTACCTGAAGAACCGCGTCGGCAATGCCCGCCGCGCGATCGAGTCCTTCGAGGACGCCGCCAGCGACTACGCGCGCGCGCACGGCTTCGACGGCATCGTCTGCGGCCACATCCACCAGCCCTGCGTGCGCGAGCGCGACGGCGTCGTCTATTGCAACGACGGGGACTGGATCGAGAACTGCAGCGCACTGGCCGAAGCCGCCGATGGCCGGCTGGAACTGCTGCACTGGCCGCGGCTGCGCGAGCGGCTGCCGCACACCGAGGCCGCCAACGAGGCCGCCCGCTGGCCGGACTTCGGCCGTCGCCACCGCTGGTTGCGCACGCCGCTGCTCGCAGTGCTGCGCCTGCTGTTCCACGAGTCGCGCTTTCGCCAGTTCGCCGAGCAGTATCCGCACCTCGACGGCATGGACTTCGTCGAGAAGGCGCTCGAGTACTTCGACTTCAGCTACACGGTGCGCAGCGACGAACGCGAGCGCATCCCGGCCACCGGTCCGGTGGTGATCGTCGCCAACCATCCGATCGGTTCGCTGGACGGACTGGCGCTGCTGCGCCTGGTGAGCGAGGTACGCCCCGACGTGAAGGCGGTGGCCAACGAACTGCTGATGGCGATCGCGCCGCTGCATCCGCTGCTGCTGCCGGTGGACGCGCTGCAGGGCCGCACCGCGCGCGATAATCTGCGCCGCATCGAGGCGCACCTCGGCGACGGCGGTGCGCTGGTGATCTTTCCGGCCGGCGAAGTGTCGCGTCTTGGTGCGCGCGGCGTGCGCGACGGCGCCTGGCGCAGCGGTTTCCTGCGCATGGCACGCCGCGCCAATGCCGACATCGTCCCGGTGTACGTCGACGGCCGCAACTCGGCGTTCTTCTACGCGGTGTCGCTGCTTGTCAAGCCGCTGTCGACGCTGCTGCTGATCCGCGAGATGTTCCGCCAGGCGCGCAACAGCGTCGGCATCCGCATCGGGCGCGCGATCCCGCCGGCGTGCCAGCGCGGTTTGGACGCCGACGACACGCGGCTGGCGAAGCGCTTCCGCGGCGAGGTCTACGCACTCGCGAGGCCGCAGGCGCGCTCGCTGTTCCCGCCCGCGCCGGAGGCGATCGCGCACCCCGAGAACCGCCAGCTGCTGCGCCGCGAACTGCGCGCCGCGACCCCGCTCGGCGAGACGCGTGACGGCAAGCGGATCGGACTGTGCCGCGACGCCCGCGGCACCGCGGTGCTGCGCGAGATCGGACGGCTGCGCGAGATCGCGTTCCGGGCCGTAGGCGAAGGCAGCGGAGCGCGACGCGACATCGACCGTTTCGATCCGCACTACGAGCACATCGTGCTGTGGGACGACCACGACCTGGAGATCGTGGGGGCATACCGCCTGGTGCATGCCGGGCAGGCGCTGGCGCGCCACGGCCCCGGTGCGCTGTACACGGGCACGCTGTTCGAGTTCGGACCCGCGATGGCCGCGCTGTGGCCCCAGGCCTGTGAACTGGGGCGCAGCTTCGTGCAG
>CAUJIL010000170.1 GCA_963204845.1 Pseudomonadota bacterium
GTGCCGCGCTTGCGGCGGACAGCGAATTCGCGTGGCTGCGCGAGCTCGCGGCACCGCTGCCGGGCGGGCTGTCCTCGGCGATCGCGAGCCCGGACGCGCGTTCGGCGCTGATCCACCGGTGCAAGGCCTTGCCCGACGACCGCCTCGACGCGCTGCTCGGGACCGCGGAGCAGGCGCTCGGCCCAGGCAACGCGGCCCCGCGCGCGCTGGTCGACTGGGACGAACTGCGCGCGATGGTCGCGAGCGGGCTGATCGACGTCGGCAGCCATACGTGCAATCACTACCGGCTGCGCGACGACCTGACGCCACAAACGCTGCGCGAGGAAATCGTGGACAGCCGCACTCGTCTGGAGCAGGAACTGCGGCGGCCGGTGACGCTGTTCTGCTACCCGAACGGGGATTACACACCGCAGGCCGCGGCACTGGTGCGCGAGCACTACGCCGCGGCCGTGACCACCGCGCGCGGCATCAACCGCGGCGGCTGTGACCTGGCCACGCTGAGCCGCATCGGGATCCACGAGGATATGAGCCATACCCGCATGCGTTTCATGGCGCGGCTGTCGAGCTGGGTGTAGCGAGGCCCGTGATGCGCAACCCCCTGAAGCACTGGATCGCCGCTGCCGCCCTGCGCACGCCCGCTGCCCTGCTGAGACCGCTGCTGGGTCAGTTCTGCCCGATTTTTGTCCTGCACCGCGTTCACGACGGAAGCGGCACACGCGGCCATTCGGCGGTACACGTGGAGCGCTGCCTCGCGCTGCTCAGGCGCCACCGCTTCCGTCCGCTCGCGCTGCCCGAGCTCGCGCACCGGCTGGCCGCCGACGAGCCGTTGCCGCCCAAATCCGTGGTGTTCACCATCGACGACGGTTTCGCCGACCACGCGGAAATAGCCGGGCCGCTGTTCACGCGCTACGACGTCCCGCTCACCTGCTTCGTGATCACCGGTTTCCTCGACGGCACGCTGTGGCCGTGGGACGACCAGATCGCTCATGCACTTACGCAGAGCCCCCTGCCAGGCTTCACGCTGCCGCTCCCGGCCGAAGGCGCGGCGTGGCAGGTGGATCTGGCGGACCCCGGGGCGCGCGCCGCGGCGATCGGCGCCTTGCGCAAGCAACTAAAGACCGACCCGCAGGATCGGCTCTACGACTGGCTGCCAACGTTGTATGCCGCGGCTGCGGTCGAGGTGCCCGAGCGCGCGCCCGAGGCGTGCCGGCCCATGCGCTGGGACGACGCGACGCGCTTCGTCGCCGCCGGGCACACGATCGCCCCGCACACGGTGTCGCACCGCATCCTTGCGCGCCTGGGTGACGCCGAAAGCCGCGCCGAGATAACGCGGTCGGTGGCGCGCGTACACGCGATGACCGGTGAAGCGCCGCGTGTCTTCGCCTACCCGACCGGCCGCGCCGCTGATTTCACGGCCCGCGACCGCGGCTTCGCCGCAGCCGCCGGCATCGACTGCGCGGTCTCGACCGAGCCGCGCACGATGGTGGCGGGCGACCACGCCCTCGCGCTGCCACGCTTCTCGCTGCCGGACAGCGTGGAGGATTTCGTGCAGTATCTGAGCTTCGTCGAACTGCTGAAGGAGCGCCTGCGGCGATGAACGCGATCCACGCCGAGCGCCGGTCACGTGGCGGCGCCTGTCGCGGGGCGGCTCGCCGTCGGCTTGACGCTACTCACTCCTGAATGGGACGACCCCGAACATGACTGAACTTCCGCGCCGCGTGCGCGTGCTCGACGGCGATCCGCGCGACTGGCTCGCGATCGAGCGTGCGCTGGACGCACAGGGGCATCCGATCGGTCTGCACCACCGGCCCTCGTTCCTGGCCGCGACCGCGGTAAAACGCGCGTGGCTGCTGCTCGCCGAAGATGCCGGCGGCCAGCCGCGCGGCGCGGCGGCCGCGTCGATCGAACCGACGCGTGCGCTGCCCGGATTCCTGATCGCCGAATTGCCGCGCTTCGGCCCGTGCCTGCGTCGTGACGACCATGCCGCGATGCTGCAGGCGCTGGCGCGCCAGGCACGCCGCTCGCTGCGGGTGCTGCGCGTGCGCCTCGACCTGCTTGCCACCGACGACGACGAGCGCGCGGCGCTGTGCGAGATCGCGCGTTCGCTGGGCTTCGTGCGCGAGCCGGCGTTCCGCATGTACTCGAACACGCTGGTGGTGGATCTCGATCGCGAGATCGATGCGCTGGACCACTCCATCGACCGGGGCGCGAAGCGCAACGCGAAGAAAATGGACGACCTGGGACACCGCGTGCGCACGATCACGGACGCGCGCCTCGCGCCACGCCTCGATGCGCTGGTGCGCGAAACCATGCAGCGCAGCGCCGGCCCGCAGCTCGAGCACGACTGGGAGCGGCTGATCGCGTACTCGCGCGAGCACCCGGCGCTGTCGCGCATCGCGGGCATGTTCCTGGACGGACGCGAGGATCCCGAATCGCTGGTGGCATTCCGCTGGTGCGGCAACCACGGACCCTACGTCGAGGATCTGGTCGCCGCCTCCACCCGCCTTAACCCGCCGCTGCCGCTGATGCACGCGGTGGCGTGGGACATGCTTCACTGGGGGCACGAGGTAGGGGCGAAGTGGTTCGACTTCGGCGGCATTCCTTCTCCCGACACGCCGCCCGACAGCCCACTGCACGGTATCGCGGCGTTCAAGCGCATGTTCTCGAAGCAGGAAACCCGCATTCGCGAGCAGATGGTGCTGGTGACCAGCCCCGTCGCCAACAGTTGCGCCCGCGCGATCGCCGGGCTACGCCGCAGGTCCGGTCTGTGACCGGACATTTTTGTTCGGCCACAGGCCGAACCTACGGGCATTTGTTCGGTCAACGACATGTTCGGCCACAGGCCGAACCTACGCGGACATGTTCCGCCGCCGTCGATACGGCAGCGCGGTCGATGCGCCAACACAGATTCAGGGGATGTTGCGGACCACGGGTGGGCCTACGAGGCGCGTCAGCCACACCGGCAGGCGCTGCCACACGGCGATCAGCAGGCGGTACTTGGGGTTGTCGGGATTGAGCCGCGGCAGTTCGTGGACGGGTGGCAGCCAGTAGTGCCAGTGGTTCGGCAACGGCACGGCGCCCCACTGCTGCTTGAAACGGTAGGTGCCGGCATCCACGGTCGAGCGGCCGAAATCGAACCAGCCGTAGCCGCGCTCGATCGCGAACGCGAGGATGCGCCGGTACATGAACATGTTGACGCCGAGCGCGTTGACCTCGCGCAGCGTGGACGCCCAGGGGATCTCGAGCATGTCGCGGTAACCGAGCAGCAGCGCGCACGCGACCGGCTCGCCGCGCAGTTCGACGACCACCACATGAGCGCGCTGCGGCCATGCGGCCAGCACGGCGGCGAAGAAGCCGCGTGCGTAGACCGGCGTTCCGAGGTCGCGCATGTTGCGCGCGAACACGCGGTAGAAGTCATCCAGCAGTTCCACACCGCCGACGCGCCAGCGCGGATCCTCGCGCATTGCCCGCCTCACCTGCGCGCGCAGCTTGCTGCCGAGTTCGGCGTCGAGCGCGGCATCGCTCGCGGGCAGCGCGCGGATCATCGCGACCTTGTCCTCGCGGGCCGGCCAGCCGGGCCGCGGCCCGGTTTCGCGCACCTCGACGTGTGACAGTCCGCCCTGTCCGGCCAGCGCTCCGGCCGCCTGCAGCAACTGTTCCTCCACCGCGGCGGCATCCGCGAGCGGGCCGGCGTAGTTGAAGTACGGCAGCGATACCGCGAAGGCGCCGAACAGACGGCTGCGCATCGCGATCAACGGCAGTACCCCCACCACCCGTCCGGCGCCGTCGTGCGCGATCAGCGAGACGTCGTCGTGGCGCATCGTGTGCGCGATCAGCCCGCGCCACTCAGCGTGGTGATACAGCGAGGCCTGCGGATGGCCCTCGACGTAGGCCTCCCACGCAGCGCGATCCCGCGCCGTGACCGCACGCACGCTGACCGGTCCGCCGACTTCGGGACGAACGACCGACGCTGAAAAACGTGGTGGAAACGGTGGCCGCCCGGCCCGCGTTACGTGTTCCGGTTGTGGTGCGCGTGCGGGCTCCGGTGCGGGATTCGATTCAGGGACGGGCTGCGTCCGTGCCTCGGGCGTCCTCGCCAGTTCGCCCTCGAGCGCCTCGATCTCAGCGCCCAGGCGCTGCATCTCCGCCTTCAGCGGCCCGAGGTCCTCGCCGTTGCGCTTCGCCTCGCCGAAGCGCCGTGCGCAGCGCTGGCGCGCGAGGCGCAGTTCCGCGAGGGTTCGCTCAGCTGCACTCACGCGCCGCTCCGCGCAGCGCGCTCACAGGTCCGCCGCCGCGACACGCGCGGTGGCGCCGTGCGCGAGCACCGCCTCCGAGACGGTCGTGAAGCGGAAGTCGCGCAGCAGCTGTTCGAGGCGTGCCAGGCAGCGGTCGAGGTTGTTGTAGTGGCGGAAACGCGACAGCGCGCCGATGTTCGTGACGCGCGGCTGCGCAGGATCCACTTCCCAGGGATGCAGATAGAAGATGCCGGGGCCGGAACGTGCCGCGCGCGCGAACAGCCAGCGCGACAGCGGGTATGGATAGAGCCGGAAATACCCGCCGCCGGCCGCCGGCAGTCGCTGCCCCAGCACCTCGGCCGTGGTCAGCGGGATCTCGGTCAGCGTGGCGCCGTTCGGTGTCAGCAGCCGGTACGGATGCCGTGGCGAGCCGGGCACGCCGTAGCGGTCGTGGCGGATCGGGAAGATGCTCGAATCCCAGCGGAAACCGGC
>CAUJIL010000171.1 GCA_963204845.1 Pseudomonadota bacterium
GCGTCATCACCGGGAGTCCGGACGGATGCGGCGCGGTGTGGGCGCCGATGCGCGTCACCAGTCCGGAGGTGGGCGCGTGCACCGGCGCCGAGATCGTGCCCTTGGCATCGGCGATCAACTGGCCTTTCGCCACGTGCTCGCCGACCCGCACCGCGGGCACCGCCGGATTGCCCACGTGCTGCTGCAGCGGGATGTGCAGGACGGGCGGCAGCGGTGGTGTCACGATGCCACGGTCGGACGTGAGATCCTTGCGTCCCGCGACCTTCGCCCCGCCTCGGAACCGGAACAGCGGCATCAGTCGAACACCCGGTGGCCCGGCAGCGCCGGCTTGGGCCAGTGCCAGGTCTGGACCGTCGTCTCGACGGGCTGCATGGTGATGGCGCCGGTTGGACACATCGTGACGCAGTCCTCGCAGGAGGTGCACACATCGGGGATGACGGTATGGACCTGCTGTGGTGCGCCCAGCAACGAATCGGTAGGGCAGACCTGAAAGCAGCGGGTGCATCCGATGCACAGGTTCTCGTCGACGAACGCCACGTGCCGCGCCTTGGTCTCCACCGCGGTGAGGTCCGTTTCCACGCCCAGCTTCGCGGCCAGCAGCGCGATGGTCGCGGTCCCGCCCGGCGGGCACAGGGTCACCGGCGCGCCCTTGTCGACCATCGCCTCGGCGTACGGCCGGCAACCCGGATAGCCGCATTGCCCGCACTGGATGCCGGGCAGGATGCGTTCGACCTCGTCGGTCAGGGGGTTGCCCTCGACCTCGAGGTGCCGCGATGCCAGCCCCAGGATCGTTCCCAGAACGATCCCGAGCAATGTCAGGACGAGGATCGCTTCGAGCATCGCACGTTCCGCCACTGGTCGTTGGTCGCCGTCACTGCGGCGTCAGTCCGGTGAAGCCGAGAAAAGCCAGCGCGAGCAGGCCGGCGGTGAGAATGCCGATCGGCGTCCCCTCGAAGCTCTCCGGCACATCGGCGAGCGCCAGCCTTTCGCGCAGCCCCGCGAACACGATCATCACCAGCGTGAAGCCCAGCGAGGAGCCGAAGCCGTAGAGCACGCTGTGCACGAAGCCATGCGATTCCTGCACGTTGAGCAGCGCGACACCGAGCACCGCGCAGTTGGTGGTGATCAGCGGCAGGAAGATTCCCAGCACCTGGTAGAGCGCCGGCGAGAAGTACTTGATCACGACCTCCGTGAACTGGACGACGGCGGCGATGGCGAGAATGAACACCAGGATGCGCAGGAACTCCACGTCCAGCGGCGCCAGCACGAAGGAGTCCAGTGCCCAGCTCAGGACGGCGGACAGCGTCAGCACGAACGTGGTCGCGAAGCCCATGCCGATGGCGGAATCGACTTTTTTGGACACCCCCATGAACGGGCACAGGCCGAGGTACTTCACGAGCACCACGTTGTTGACCAGTGCCGTGGCGATGATGAACAGCACGTATTCCTGCATTGCGTCGCTCCCGCCTCAGAGTTGCCGGGCGATCACGCTCGCCCCCGTGGTGCACGCCCCGGGTCGATCGAGCCTGCGTACGAAAACGGGGCGCAAGGCCGCCGCACCACGTGTGCCGTGCAGATGACGACAGACCGGGAAGGCCGCGGCGAATCCTGCCAGGCCTGCCAGCAGCGCCGGGCCGTTCGACCACTGCAGCAGCCCGGCGAGCATCGCTCCCGCGGCCAGCCCGAGCAGCGGCAGCAGATAGAACAGTGCGGCCGCCCGGGTCAGGGCCGCACCGTCGATGCCGACTTCGAGCAGGTCGCCGATCGCCAGCGCGAGCGTGCCGTCGATCCGCACCGCCGTGGTGGTGCCGGCGCCGCGACTGGCGAGCACCCGGGATCCGCAACCGGCGGCGACCGTGCAACCCCCGCACGCCGCCTGCTGGTCCGCGACCACCCGGACCTCACCGTCGCCGATGGCGACCACGCGCACCACGGCGCGCAGCAGCTCGTCGGTCGCGGTCGCGCTAGTTTTCATAGCCGATGCGCTCGAGTTCCAGCGCGAACGGATCCCGGCCGCGCTTGCGCAACCACGAGAACACCGGCGGCACGCTGGCCGCGAGCGACTCGACCACGATGTCGATCAGGTAGGGCCCGTCGTGCGCGAAGGCCTCGTCGAGCGCCTCCTCGAGCTCCTCGATGCCTTGCACGCTGCGTGCGCGGATGCCGAAGGCCTCGGCGATCGCCTTGCCCCTGGTCGGGGAGAAGTCGACCGAGAAGCAGTCGTCGATCGGGGATCCGCCCAGGCGCTGCAAACCCTTGATCCAGCCGAAGCAGGCGTTGTTGAAGTGCAGCAGTATCGCGGGACAGTTCAGCCGCGCCAGCGTCTCGAGTTCCCCGACGCTCATTCCGAGCGATCCGTCGCCGAACAGTCCGATCGGACGCTTGTCGGGATCGGCCATCCAGGCGCCGACGACGGCGGGAATCGCGTAGCCCAGTCCGCCGAAGGCACGCGGAATGATGAAGCGCGAGCGGGAATCGCCGAGGCGCAGGAAGCGGGTCATGTACGGCGTGGGCGTACCGGCGTCCGAGAGGATGTTGACCGGCTTGTCGAGCCGGCTGTTGAACGCGGCCACGATCGGTTCGGGGCGCAGCGGTCGGCTGCGATCGGCCAGCAGGGACTGCGCCTCGTCCCAGAACGTGCGTCGCCAGCCATTGACCTGCGCCACCCAGCCGGCGAAGCGCGCCGGATCACCGTGGTCCATCCGCAACAGTTCGTTCAGCACGGAGCCGATGTCGCCGGTGATCGACAGCGAGTTCTGCGTGTTGTTCGCCAGCACCTGCGGATCGATGTCGATCTGGACGATCTGGCGTGCGGGGTTGGGGGAGGGCAGCGTCCATCCCACCGACACCACCGAGCCGACTTTCGACCCCAGGTAGATCAGCAGATCCGCTTCCTCGAGGGCCCGGTTCGCATGGGGATGGAAGCCGTTGTCGCCGATCACGCCAATGGCCAGCGGATGGTTGTCCGGAATCGCGCCCTGGCCGGTGATGGTGTTCACCACCGGAATGTTCTGCGTTTCCGCGAGCCGGGTCAGCTGCTCCTGGGCCCCCGAGCGGTTCACGCCGCCGCCGGCGATGTAGAGCGGGCGCTGCGCCTTTGCCACCATGCCGAGCAGCTTCTCCAGTTGCGCGGGCGGCGCCATCGTGGGGTTGGCCGGGAAATGGCAGCACTCCTCTTCCACGTGCAGCGAGACACGGTCGAGGTCGATGTCGGCGAGCAACATGTCTTCCGGCACCACGATGTGGACCGCGCCGGGCTTGCCGGTGGTGGCGATACGAAAGGCGCGGCGGACGATTTCCGGGATCTTCTCGGGACCCTTGACCTGGATGGAGGCCTTCGACACGGGCTCGAACAGGGTCCGGCAATCGAGTTCCGTGATCACGCCCCGGCCCTCGCCGGCCAGCGGGATATCGATCGTGAACAGGATCACCGGGACGGACGAGGAGTTGGACTCCGCCAGCGGGGGCAGCGAATACATCGCGCCGGCCCCGGACGGTGCTTCGAACACGCCTACCCGGTTGGAAATGCGCGCATAGGCATCCGCCATGTATCCGGCGCTGCGCTCGTCGCGGGCCATCACGTGGCGAATTCGCCCTGCGGCCCGGTCCAGCGCCTTGTAGAGCGGTACGTTGGTATCTCCAGGCACGCCGAAGATGGTGTCCACGCCGTAGCGCACGAGCATTTCCACGAGTACATCGGAACCGAGCATCTGTTCTCTCCGTAACGGGTTGTTCTGATCAATGTCTGCGATCGGGGACTGGCCTGCCCGTCGCGGGCGCCGCCTCCGGTCCCTGGCCGGCAAGCGGCGTCCCCGCCGGGTTGCCGGCCGCCCTGAACACCACCGGCCGCGTCCCGCGGTTCTGCAGGCTCGCGCTGTGCTCGAGGTACGCGGCGCGTTGCGGCACGCAGGCCTCGACAGGGCAGGCCCATTTGCAGCGGGCGATGTCGAAATACCCCTCGCAGTCGACGCAGACGCGCGGGTCGATCACGTACTGGTTCGCTGCCGCGGAGATCGCCCTGACCGGACACTCCATTTCGCAGGCGCCGCAGTTCACGCACTGGGAGGTGATCATGTGCGCCATGGCTAGACGACCTTCTGCTGGAACACGTTGCGCAGGCCGGCGGCGTCCACGCGCCGGTCCAGCTCCGCGTGATCGGTCGTGTAGAGCTTGCGCTCCTTCATGCGGTTGAAGTAGACGGAACCGGAGAACGTGTACTTCTTGCCCATGCCTTCCTCGGTCTGCATCTCTTCGCGCACATTGGTGATCGCGTCACCGACGCTCAGCGAGTGCGGCAGCAGCAGTTCCTTGCGGCCGGCGAGTGCGCGCGCGGCGTTGTGCCCGGCGAGCGCACCCGTGACGATCGCCTCGGTGTGGCCGACCAGCAGGCCGGCCTTCTCGCCGCCGCAGAACAGGTTGTCGACCTGTCCGTCGCTGGTCACCCGCATCGCGTCGTCACGCGGCGAGAGGTCGGAGAAGCGCATCGAATTGCCCACCGTGCCGGCATACGGGTCCACGTAGCGGACCTCCTCCATGCCTGGCAGTTGACGCAGTTCGTGCAGCGGGATGTACGGCGACATCAGCTTCACGTGGCCGGTGTCGAGCAGGATCACGTTCTCCGCGTATTCCTTCAGTGCGTACTGTGCGCAGGCCTTGGCGCCGAGTTTCTTCTCGTTGATCATGTGCGCGGGCAGCGGGATCATCGCGAGGCCGGTGCGCTCGAGTTCCTCGATGATGTGCGGCGCGATGGTTTCCTTGCTCAGCTTGCAGGAGCCGCTCATCGCGCCGAGCGTGCCGTCGGGCTTCTTGCCCGACTTTTCCGCTATGCCGCAGGCGCCGACCAGGCTGACCCGCGGGCCGAACGTGGGGCAGCGGACCACGCACATCACGCAACCGTTGCCGTTGTCGGTGCACAGCGTCTGGGCGCCGCAGGAGCCGGTGGTGTCGATGAACACATCGCCCTCGACCCGGGTGCCGTTCTCGAGTTGCACCGCCGTGATGGAGCCGTTGCTGCGCTCGACCGCGACGAAGCGGCTGAACATCCAGATCTCGGCGCCGTGCTCCAGCACGCATCGCCGCACCGCGGGTTCGATCCGGTTCACGTCGTAGATCGACGCATGCCGGTGTCCGGGAAACTCCATGTTGCGGTGCCGGGAGTTGTCGTCACAGACCGTGAACAGCTGGCCACCGCCGAGGCGGATCATTTCCTCGATCGCGGTGTAGCGCCCGTTGTTGCGCATGATGCCGCCCACCAGCCCGGTGCCCAGCAGGCTGTCGGTGCGCTCGAGCAGGATGACGTGATCGGCTCCGGCGAGCCGGGCCGTGATGGCCGCGGCCGAACCGGCCCAGCCACCGCCGACGATGACAACGCGCTTACCCATGGTGATTTCCCTCCATCGCTTTGCGTGTTTGCTCGTAACCGGCCACCATCGCGGCGATGTTCGCGGCGGCGAGGCGTTCCGGAAGGTTCAGCGAGATGCTCGTTTTCAGCGCGTCGAGCGCGACGGCGTCCGAGACGGCGGCGATGCAGCCCAGCGCGACGATGCCGGCGGCCAGCGGCTTGCCGGTATGCTCGATGGCGATGCGTACCATCGGGACCGCGATCGCCGTGGCGCCGGCACCGTCGATCCGGTCGGCGTCGACGATCAGGTGTCCACCCGGCTTCACCGAGGCGGCGTGCGGTTCGATCGACTTCGCGCCGAGCAGCACCAGCACGTCCGGATGGTCGGCCCGCGGATACCCGATCCGCTCGCTGCCCAGGATCACGTCCACCAGGCTCGGGCCGCCGCGCGTCGCGGAACCGTACTCGCCGCGCTGCGTGGTCCACAGTCCTTCGAGTTCGCCCGCGGCCGTGCCGAGCACCGATCCGGCCAGTTTGACGCCCTGCCCGCCGACGCCGACGATGCGCACCTCGTGCCGGGGCACGTGCCGCCGTGGCGTCGCGGTCGTATCCGCGGCTCCGATCGCCACCGGGTCTTGCGGTGGCCGTTCACGCGCGATCCGTTCCCTGAGCGAGCGCGACCAGTCGCGGTACGCCTCGAAATACTCCGGCAGTTGCGTGCTGCTCAGGCGTCCGCGCGGCAGGTTGGGTGCCGAGGTCACGCCGACCATGGTGAATCCCGGCGTCAGCATCGATTCGTGGACGATGCGCGCCAGGTCCCCGGGATCCTCGAGCGAGCCGCGCGCGACCGAGGCCGCTTCGAGGCTCGTGGCCAGTTCCAGTGGGGTGGCCTTCCGCTCGATGCTTTCCTGGATGCCGTAGACGCGCCAGCTCGTCCTCTTGCCCACGGATCGGGTCACCTTGCCGGTCACCTCCGCGCGCAGGATCATCAGCGTCATGCCCATGTTGCGGCGCGCCGCGTGGATCAGGTGGTTCATGCCGAGCGTGACGGCATCGGCGTTCATGATCAGCAGCAGCGGCGTCGCGGGCAGGGCGGCGCGCAATCCCGCGGCGAGCGCGATGTTGCGCCCCGGTGGGCCGTGGATGAACGAGATCGGCGGTCCGTCGAACGCGTATTCAGGCAACTCGGGCAGGCTGGTGAGCACCAGCGGCAGGCGCCGCCGCGGATCGAGCGCGACGGCCTTCGTGATGACCTGCATCAGCACGTGCCACGATTCGGTGCGCGTGGCGTCGAGCTGCAGCGCCGGGCTCATGCCTCGGGCCCCGTCTTGCGCCGCACGACCTCGAGAATCTCCCCGGGAGTGATCTGGGTGCCGTCGGCCTTGTTGATGCCTTCCACGAGCGTGGCACCGGCAGCGACGCGTTCGATCTCGGCGCGCAACTGCCCGAAGTTCAGTTCGGGGACGATGATGCGCCGGCACGCGCGCGCCAGCGCACGGACCCGGGCCTCGGGGAAGGGCCAGATCGTCTGGAGTTTCAGCAGGCCCAGACGGATTCCCTGTTCCCGCGCCAGCGACACCGCCCGGTCGGCGGCCATCGCGGTGCCGCCGTAGGCGATCAGCGCGACCTCCGCATCTTCCAGGTGTCGCTCCTCGTAGAGCAGGATGTCGTCGAGGTTGTCGTCGATCTTGCTGTGCATGTGATCCCACCAGCGCGACGCCAGCGCGGAGTCCTCGGTGGGGTAGCCGCGCTCGTCGTGCAGCAGGCCCGTCACGTGGTAGCGGTAGCCCTCGCCGAACGGCGCCAGCGGGGCGACACCGCCCCTGGTGAACGCGAACGGCAGGTAGTCCTGCGGCGAGCCGGTGGGCCGTGGACGTTCGTACACGGCCAGTTCGCCCGCGCACGGAACGGCGATCCTTTCCTCGAGCGCGGACACCATCGCGTCGGCCAGTACGATGACGGGGGTGCGGTACTTCTCGGAAAACTCGAAGGCCTTGACCGTGAGGTCGAAACAGTCCTGCACCGAACCGGGGCTGAGCGCGATGATCGGGTGGTCCCCGTGCGTTCCCCAGCGGGCCTGCATCACATCGCCTTGCGCGGCCTTGGTCGGCAGCCCGGTGCTCGGCCCCACCCGCTGCACATTGATCACCACGCAGGGGATCTCGCTGCCGATCGCGAAGCCGAGGTTCTCCTGCATCAGCGAGAACCCGGGACCGCTGGTCGCGGTGGCGGATTTGGTGCCGCCCAGCGACGCGCCGATGATCGCGGCCATGCTGGCGATCTCGTCCTCCATCTGCACGAACACCCCGTCCACCTCGGGCAGGCGGTCGGACAGGATTTCCGCGATCTCGGTCGACGGTGTGATCGGGTAGCCGGCGTAGAAACGGCAGCCGGCCGCGATGGCACCTTCCGCGATCGCCTGGTTTCCGTGCATCACTTCGAATCTTGGCATATCAACCTGCGCTCGCATGGCTAGGGTGGTCGGGGTGTTCCGGTGGCAGGACCTCGATGGCGAAATCCGGACAGTGGCGCTCGCACAGCTTGCAGTTGATGCAGTTGGCGATTCCGGGCGTGACGGGGTACAGGTCCGCGTCTTCCACGATCACGCCCTGCGGGCACCACGCCGTGCACAGCCCGCAGGCCTTGCAGTAGTTGCGGTCGATGCGAATCGCGAAGACGCCGCGCTGGATACCGCTCATCTCATTCGCCCCCGGAACGCCGATCGTTGCGCAGTTCCTCCAGCAGGGAGTGGTAACGGCGGGAGAAACCGACCGACCCCTTGTTCTCGATGATCACACCGCGATCCTTGCGCTGGTCGGAACTCATGCCTTCGAACCCGTCGACGGTCTCCGGCTCGACGGAAGCCGCGCCCGCGGCGGTCATCCGCACCGCGCGCTCGGCACGCTTCTGCAGGGCCGGGGTGCTGCGCCAGGTCTGCACGTCCATCTGGGCGATCATGGTGGCCGCCTCGGGCGTGTCGTTCATCCTGCCGTAGAGGACGTGGCAGTTGCTGATCACCTCGATCAGCGCGAATCCGGATATCTGCATGGCGCGTTCGACGAGCTTGGTCAGCGATGCCGTGTGGTTCACGGTTGCCCGCGCGAAGAACGGCGCTCCCGCCGCCCGCGCCAGCACCTCGAGTTCCATCGCACGCTCGAAGGTGCGGTGCCGGGCGGTGGCGGTCTTGCTGTCCCGCGGCGTGGTCGGCGAGGTCTGGCCGCCGGTGAGTCCGTAGATGCTGTTGTTGACCACGATCGCGGTGACATCGATGTTGCGGCGCATCGCGCTGAGCAGGTGGTTGCCGCCGATCGACATCGCATCGCCGTCGCCCATGATCACGAACACGTGCATGTCCGGGCGCGCCATCTTCAGGCCGGTCGCGAACGCGGGCGCCCGGCCGTGAGTGGTGTGGATCGAATTGAAATCCATGTAGCCGGACATGCGGCCGGTGCAACCGATGCCCGAGATCATGGCCACATCGTCCTTGCGCAGGCCCTGATAATGAATCGCCTGGGCGATGGAACTCATGATGATCCCCAGACCGCAGCCCGGGCACCACGTGGTCGGCAGCATCGCCGGTCGCAGATAGTCGCGAATGATGAGCGAGGTCTGGAGATTCATGTCGACAGCCTGTTCCGACCCTTTGTGGTGGGACCCGCCGGGGGGCATTGATAACCGGTACGGGCGCGCGTCGCTTTCGAGGCTATTTGTATATTGTATACGGTATGATGTCAACGACTATCGCGTGCTCGCGCTGCATGAATGGCGGCTGAACGATCGTGCCGCCGGGCGCGGTGCCTCGGTGGCTGGTCGAGCGGGGACCGGGGCGTGGCGCGAGACGCGTGCGAGCGGGGTGGAGCAGGGGTCGAAGGCGGGGACGGGCGAGGCTTGCCGGGTAGTCCCGCCGGGGTCAACCGGCGCTCTTCTCGGTCAGGGTCTTGCCGACTTCCTTGACGTGGCGCATCGCGAGCGCCGACGACAGCTGGGGATCCGCCGACATCACGGCCTTCAGGATCGCGGCGTGTTCGCGCCACGTCTCGATGATCCGTGCCTGGCCGGACAACTTGAAGAGCCACAGCGTGCGTTCCCGCAGCGAGCGCATGAACTCGGCCAGGAAACGATTCTTTCCGACCTCCGCGAGTTGGTCGTGGAAGCGGTCGTTCATCTCCTGCAGCAACTCGACGTCGTTGCCCTGTTCCGCCCGGTTGCCCTCCTCGAGCAGGCGTTGCAGCGTGGCGCGCGCCTCGTCGGTACAGCGCGTGGCGGCGAGCCGTGCGCTCATGCCTTCCAGTTCCGCGCGCACCTCGATGATTTCCGCGATCTCGTCGCTCGACAGCAACGGAATCCTGGCTCCTTTGCGTGGCACGATTTCCACCAGTCCCTCGACCTCGAGTACCCGCAGCGCTTCACGGATCGGATTGCGGGACACGTTGAACATCTCGGCCAGGCGTGACTCGCGCAGGCGCTCGCCCAGTTCGAACTGGCCGTGCAGGATCGCGTGGCGCAACGCGTCGGTCACGACCTCGTTGAGCGAGCGGTGGGAGTCGCCGACAGCGGCGAGTGGTCTGGAGCGGGAAAGTGCATCCGGTGGCTGGCCGGCTCGGGTTCTGTTCATGGTCTGGCGTCGCTCTCCAGTGGTCAGGGCGCCGTCCGGCCCATGCACCGCATGCAGCTCGACGTAGCGGTTTCCCGTCCGGTCCTCTCCCGTGCCGGCCTCATCGGGCGAGGCCGGGAGTCGAGCCGCGTTCTGGTTCAATCCTCTTCCGGGTACAGGATCTTGTGCAGCGCGACGTAGAGCGCGGCATCCCGGAAAGGGACGTCGAAGGTCACGGCGCATCGCTCGATGCGGGCGACATTCTCCTTCATTTTGGCCCGCGTCGTCGATTTTGCCAATTCGACCTTCTTCCTGGTGCGCGCATTCTCGTCCGGTGCTATGTCCGACGTGAGCTCGATGTATGCCGCGATGATGCCCCCCGAGTTCGCGATGAAGTCCGGGATCAGCTGGATCTTGCGCGCGTGCAGCAGCGGATAGGCGGCGAAGTCGCACGGGTTGTTCGCCCCCTCGACGATGTACCTCGCATCCACCCGGGCCGCGTTGTCCTCCCGGATCACGCCATGCAGCGCGCAGGGAAACAGCACGTCGGCGGTCTCGAACAGCACGTCGTTCGGATCCGCCGATACCAGCGTGCCTTCCGCCGGCAGCAGGCGCATCACGCTGTCGGCGTCCTGCGTCGCGAGCGCGTTGGCAAGCGCAGCGGAGAGCGGGCGCTCGAAGCGCCACGTCCCGCCGTACTTGGGGTCGCCGAGCGCGCCCAGCCGCGGGCCGGTCGACGAGAAATACCGGATCACGGCGGCGCCCATCGCCCCGGCGCCGTGGACGGCGAAGCGGATGCCGGCGGCATCCTCGCCGTGCAACTCGAGAATGGACGTGGCGGCCTCGGCGACCCCCAGGCCGGCGATTCCTTCCTTGTCGTAGTCGGTGCCGCCGAGTTCGACCGGTTTGCCGGTGAACGAGCGCAGCGATCCCAGCGTCTCGCAACACCAGCTCGCGTGGATGGGGGCCGCTCCGATGTCGAAGCCGAAACCGCCGAACGGGCCACCGTTCTCGTGCAGCAACGGGCGGCACAATTCGACGAACCGACGGTACTTGCGTTCGAAATCCGGGGCGCGCGGATCTGCATTGATTCCGGACTTGGCGCCACCGAGCGGCAGTCCGGCGGCGGCGTTCTTCACCGACATCTTGCGTGCCAGCATCCTCACCTCGTCGAGCGTGAGGCCGTCGCGGATGCGGGTGCCACCCTTGCCGCAACCCGGTAGCGGCCCGTGCAGCGAGATGCCC
>CAUJIL010000172.1 GCA_963204845.1 Pseudomonadota bacterium
TCACGCGGCAGTCGGGCGGTGCGTGGCGGCGGATCGCGAGCGTCGAGGCGCCCAGCGAACAGCCGAGGTCGTAGCACTGCGTGCCGGGGAGCGCGAAGCGGCGTGCGACCACGGCGATCATCTGCAGCGTCAGCGCGTAGCCGGGGACCGAGCGCGCGATCATGTCGGCGAACACCTCGGCGACGTCCGCGTCGAAACGGAACGCCTCGATGTGCGCGCGCGCGTCGGCATAGACCGCGTCGCGGGCCGCTGGCGAGGGGGTGGGGCGGCGATCGGGCATCGGCCTGGGCTGCGGGTTTACGGGTGGCGCGCAGTATAGCCGCGATGCGCTACAGTGGCGGCAGCGTATCCGGCAGGCCCTGCGATGAACGAGCGCGACAAGACCACGCTGAAGCGTATCCGAACCGGCAGCTTCGAGCGCCGGCTCAGCCTCACGCGCAGCAGCCTGCTCGCGGGCACGCGCTACATGGCGCAGTCGGCCTCCTCGCTGCTGCTGCCGCGCGCCCGGCGGGCCGAACACCGGCGCGCCGCGCTCGGCGAGCAGGCGCGCTTCCTGGTCGAGGAGCTCGGCAAGCTCAAGGGCAGCGTGGTCAAGATCGGGCAGATGCTCGCGCTCTACGGCGAGCACTTCCTGCCCGACGAGGTCACCACCGCGCTGCATTCGCTCGAAGACCGCACCGTCGCGCTCGAGTGGCCGGTGATCCGCCGCGAGCTCGAGCGCGAACTGGGGCGCGCGCGGCTCGCCGAGCTCGACATCGACCCGGTGCCGATCGGCGCCGCCTCGCTGGGGCAGGTGCACCTCGCGCGCCCGCGCGCCGGCGGTCCGGCGGTGTGCCTGAAGGTGCAGTACCCGGGCGTGGCCGATTCGATCGACGCCGACATCGACGCCGTGGTCGGGCTGCTGCAACTGGGGCGGATGGTGGCGGCCACCGACGAATTCCGCGCCTGGCTGGAGGAGGTGCGCGCGATGTTGCACCGCGAGGTCGACTACACGCTGGAGGCCGCCAAGACCACGGCGTTCCGCGCGCGGCTGCGCCGCGACCCGCGCTTCGTGGTGCCGGAGGTGATCGAGCGCTGGTCGAGCGCGCACGTGCTGGCGACGAGCTTCGAACAGGGCTACGGGGTGGCCAGCGCGGACGTGGAAGCGCTGGCGCAGGAGCGGCGCAACGAGATCGGCCGCGCCTTCCTCGAGTTGTTCCTGCGCGAGATCTTCGAGTGGAAGGAACTGCAGACCGACCCGAACTTCGGCAATTACCGCATCCGGCCGGCGCCCACCGCGCGCGGGCGTGACCGGCTGGTGCTGCTCGATTTCGGCGCCGTGCAGGAATACCCCGACGCCTTCCTCGATCCCTTGCGGCGCATGATCGTCGGCGCCTACCACGGCGATATCGAAGCGGTGCGGCTCGGGGCGCTCGAGCTGCGTTTCATCCGGCCCGACTACCCGGAGCACGTGCAGCGCTCGTTCGCGGAAGTGTGCGCCGGGGTGATCGAGCCGCTGGTGTGCCGGCCGGGCAACGTGCCGGAAGGCGCGCTGAACGCCGCCGGCCAGTATCGCTGGCGCCACAGCGACCTGCCGTCACGCATCGCCTCGCGCGCCGCGAAGGCGGCGTTCAGCCCGTACTTTCGCGTGCCGCCGCAGGAGTTCGTGTTCCTGAACCGCAAGCTGATCGGTGTCTACACCTTCATCGCCGTCCTCGACGCCGAGTTCAACGGCGCCGATATCCTCGAAAAGTACCTCTGACGAATGGGGAAAAATGGGGTCAGAGTCGAATTAACAAGTTAATTCGACTCTGACCCCATTTTTCCTGACCCCATTTTCGGCTCTGACCCCATTTTTGCCCCCTCTTTGAAAGCGGTGAGCTGGCGGGTGAGGATCTCGCGGTTGTGCGGGCCGATGCGCAGCAGCAGCTTCTGGGTGGAGGGCAGCGCTTCGAGCGCCGGGTCGGCGAACTTGTAGAACACCGCCGGCTGCACCAGCGCGATCTCGACCGGCGCCGCGGGCGCCGCGAGCATGGTGTCGATGCCGGTGAGCAGCGCCTCGTGCAGGCGTGCATCGCCGTTGCCGAGTTCCTCGTAGGCCTGCTGCAGCAGCGGCTCGTAGCGCAGGTACCAGCGCGCGAGCGCCGCCGTGTCGATGGTCCCGATCGCCGCGACCAGGGTGTCGTAGCGCGCGTGGTTCGCCGGGTCGAGGTAGAGGCGGCCGTCGCGTTCGACCACCACCGGTTTGCCCGGTGCGGCCGGCAGCGGCAGCTTGTCACGCAGCAGCCGGCCGCGCGCGACGCTGTCGATGAGCGCGGCGGCACGCGCGAGCAGATTGGCCGGGGCGAGGCTGGGGTGCAGCGCCGCCGGTAGCAGCCCGGCGAGTCCGCGCCGCACCTCGTCGTCGCTCTCCGCCAGCGGGGGCAGCGGTTCGGCCGCCGGTGGGGCCGTGTCGATCGCGGGCCCGTCGACCGTGGGCGCTGCGCCGGGTGCCGCCGGAGGGGGGACGGCAACCGGTGCCGCACCGGCCGAGGCTGTTGCCGCGTTCTGCGTGGCGCCTGGCTGTGGCGCGTGCGCGGGCGCGTGCAACCACCGTTCGCCGAGCAGCAACACGGCGGCCCCGAGCAGCACGCCGGCGAGCAACGCGAGCACGATCGCGCGGCGCTGCC
>CAUJIL010000173.1 GCA_963204845.1 Pseudomonadota bacterium
CTCGCGGGCAGCAGCGTGCCGAAGCTGTTCGTGAACGCCGAACCGGGTGCCTTCCTGGTCGGCGACAAACGCACGTTCTGCCGGACCTGGCCGAACCAGCAGGAAGTCACGGTGCCCGGCGCGCATTTCCTGCAGGAAGACTCGCCCGGGGAGATCGGCGCCGCACTCGCGGCGTGGCTCCAGCGCCTGCCGCCGTAGGTCCGGGCTGTGCCCGGACATGAATTGTTCGGCCGCAGGCCGAACCTACGCCGGATATTGTTCGGCGTGGCGTGGCGAATGTTCGGCCTGCGGCCGAACCTACGGCTCACATGCGGCGCACGATCTCCGTCACCAGGCGGGTGATGCCGGCGGCGGCGTCGCTGATCCGCCCGGCGAGCATGTACGCCGGCGTGCTGATCACGTTGTTCTTCTCGTCGATCGTGAAGCGGTCCACCGCACACGTCCGGTGCTCGCCGCCCATCGCGCGGATCGCGTCGGCAGCGGGATCGTCGTCGCGCCCGATGGTGCACTGCACGCCCTTGCCGATCAGCCGCGGTGCCATCGCCGGCGCGATGCAGATCAGTCCGACCGGCTTGCCCTGCGCGTGCATCGCGCCCACGAAACGCGCCACGTCCGCGTTGACCTCCAGGTCGGCGCCGGCGACTGCGAAGTTGCACAGGTTCTTCGCGGCGCCGAAGCCGCCGGGCAGGATCACGGCCGCGTAGTCGGCCGCGTCGGCGTGCGCCAGATCGACGATGTTGCCGCGGCACAGGCGGGCGGACTCGACCAGCACGTTGCGCCGCTCGGGCATCGTCTCGCCGTTCAGGTGGTTGATGACGTGCATCTGCTCGATGTCCGGCGCCATGCACTGGTACGCGACGCCGGCTTCGTCGAGGCGCAGCATCACCAGCGTGGCCTCGTGGATCTCGGAGCCGTCGAAGACGCCGCAACCGGACAGGATGACCGCAACTTTCCGGGACATGTGCTCACTCCATCGGGTGGTTTCGACGCGGCGATGATAGGCGATCCGGGCGTCGGCGGTCGCGTCCTCCCGAAGCGATGCCCCGGCGGGTGCGGAACCGCTACAATCGCCCGGGTCTAGCAGGGCGGACACCGGCATGAACGGGCAGGACGAAGCGCAAGCGCAGGGCGAGGTGGCGGAGCCGGGTCCGGGTCCGTCGGCGCCAGCCGTGTCGCAGATCGAGGTGCCGGCAGCCGTAGCCGCCGCGCCGGAGGCCGATGCCGAGCGCCGCCGCCTGTTCCGCTGGTTCTTCTTCGGCGTGTTCGCGTTCCTGCTCTACCAGTTGCTGCTGGTCCTGTCGCTGTTCTCCGACGCGATCATCTGGGCCGCCTCGCTGACGCTGGTGTGCTTTCCGATCCACCGCTTCGTCGCCCGGCAGCTGGGCGTGCGTTCGAACCTGGCCGCCCTGGCCAGCACGCTGGCCGTGCTGCTGCTGGTGCTGGTGCCCACGCTGGCGATCACCTGGGTGGCCGTGACCCAGTCCGCGGAGCTGTACCCGACCGTGCGCGCGTGGTTCCTGACGCTGCAGTCGGCCGACGGTGCGTGGTTCGCGGACCTGGTGCCGGAGTTCGTGCAGCGTAACTGGGTGCGGCTGCAGGCGCTGCTCGATTCCGGGGGCGAACGACTCGCGTGGGACCTGGACGAACTGATGCTCGCGCGCATCAACGCGGCGAGCGCGCAGATCGCCAATTTCGGCGCCGGCGTCGCGCGCAACGTGCTGCTTGGATTCCTCAACCTGCTCGGCATCCTGGTGCTGATGTTCTTCTGTTTTCGCGACGGGCAGCGTTTCCTGGGCTGGCTGTTCGCGATCGTGCCGATGCCGACCGCGCACGCGGAGTCGATCGCGTTCAGGATCTACGAGACCGTGACCGCGGTGATCCGCGGCGCGCTGCTCACCGCCGCGATGCAGGGCGTGCTGGCGGTGATCGGCTACCAGATCGCCGGCGTGCCGCTGGCGGTGTTCTTCGGCGTGCTGACCGGGCTGTGTGCGATGATCCCGGTGGTGGGCGCCGGGCTCGTGTGGGCGCCGATCGGGGTGTTCGTGCTGGCGCGCGAGCCGGCGTGGGGCGTGTTCGTGCTCGCCTGGGGCTTCTTGGTGGTCAGCCTGGCCGACAACGTACTGAAGCCGTTGCTGATCGGCACCCGCGCGCGCATGCCGATCCTGCTGATCTTCTGCGGCATCATCGGCGGCGTGAACGTCTACGGGCTGACCGGACTGATCATCGGGCCGATCCTGATGGCCAGCCTGCTGGCTTTCGTGTCGATCTACCGCGAACACTATTCGCCGGGCAACGGGTCCGGTCATGGCGGTGCGGACCAACCAGTGCCGAGCGTCTCGGCGGGGAGCGAACGATGAGCGAGATCGACGGCGGCCGGATCGCGGCCCGGCAGTTGCGTGCAGCCGGCATCGACACCGTGTTCGGCGTGGTCGCCGGTCCGATGCTCGAGGTGATGGCGGGCGCGCAGGCGGAAGGCCTGAACGTCGTCGGCTGCCGGCACGAGGAGAACGCCGCGTTCATGGCGAGCGCCTGGGGCTACGTGAACCGCAAGCCCGGGGTGGTGGTGGTCGGCTCCGGGCCCGGGATGACCAACGCGGTGACCCCGATGCACGCGGCGACTGCCGGCGCGATGCCGCTGCTGGTGCTCGGCGGATCGGTGCGGGATTCCCAGCGTGGGCTGGGCGCGTTCCAGGAGGCCGACCAGCTGGCCTTCGCCGCGCCTGGCTGCAAATGGACCGCGCGCGTCGACAGCACCGAACGCATTCCGGAGCTGCTGCGGCTCGCGCTCGGCAAATGCGTCGCGGGCCGGCCCGGTGCGGTGTATCTGGATTTTCCGGCGCAGGTGGTGGCGCAGCGGATGGAATCACCCGGCGTGCCGGCAGTGGCACCGGCGACAGCCGCGGCGCCGCCGCACGCGGATCCGGCCGCGATCGCGCGCGTCGCGCACTTGCTGGCGCGCGCCGAGCGGCCGCTGCTGGTGTTCGGCAAGGGTGCGGCGTGGGCCGATGCCGGCGCGGAGCTCGCGCGCCTCGCCGATCTGGGCTTGCCGTACGTGACCTCGCCGATG
>CAUJIL010000174.1 GCA_963204845.1 Pseudomonadota bacterium
AACCCCACGTGAGCGAAGCGAACGCGAGCAGGCAAGCACTGGACTATCCCTGGGGCGCACGGCAGGAGCCGGGCACCGTGGTCACCATCCAGCCCGGCGTGCTGTGGGTGCGCATGGCGCTGCCGATGACGCTGGACCACATCAACCTGTACGCGCTCGAGGATGCCGCCGGATGGTGGATCTTCGATACCGGGTTGCGCCTCGACGCGACCCGCGAGATCTGGGAACGGGTCGCGGCCGAATACTTCGGCGGCAAACCCGTGGTCGGGATGATCTGCTCGCACTGCCACCCCGATCACGTCGGCATGGCGGGCTGGATCAGCGAACGCTGGCAGGCGCCGCTGTGGATGACGCACGGCGAGTACTACATGGGGCTCGCGTTCTCGCACGGCGGCGGCGACGGCCCGTTGTGGGAGGCCGTCGAGTTCTACCGGCGCGGCGGTGCGGCAACGGGTTTCCTCGAGCGCTTCCGGCAACGCACGCGCGGCTTCGCCGGACTGGTCGAACCGCTGCCGCGGGCGTTCCACCGCGTGCGCGACGGCGAGGTGTTCACGATCGGCGGTTCACGCTGGGAAGTGGTGGTCGGGCGCGGGCACTCGCCGGAACACCTCTGCCTGCTGAATCGCGAGCGCGCGCTGCTGCTGTCGGGCGACCAGGTCATTCCGCTGATCACGCCGAACGTCAGCGTGCTGGCGATCGAGCCCGAGGGCAACCCTCTGGCGGATTTCCTGGACTCGACGCGCCGTTTCCTCGATCTGCCCGACGAGGTGCTGGTGCTGCCGGCGCACAACACGCCGTTCCGTGGCCTGCACCGGCGGCTGCGCCAGCTGATCGCGCACCACGAGGACCACCTCGCGGCGCTCGAGGAAGCATGCCTCAAGCCGAGCACCGCGCTCGAACTGCTGCCGGCGCTGTTCAAGCGCACGCTGGACACCGAACAGATCGGTCTCGCGCTCGGGGAGTGCATCGCGCACCTGCACCTGTTGCTGGCGCGCGGGCGGATCGAGCGGTACACCGACGCCGAGGGGCTCTACCGCTACCGCACCCTGGATCCCGCGGTGGCGGAGCGCGCCGGCACCGTTCCCCACGTGCGCGACGACGATCCGGTGATGGCGATCGACGGCGAGCCGATCTAGCGCGCTTGCCGACGCGATGAGCACCCGTGCCGGGCACGGCCTGCGCGTGATCGCCGCGGCGCGGCTGGAGACCTCGGGCACGCTCGACGATGCCGCGCGTGCGGGAATCGAAGGCGTGCTCGCCGCGCTGGGCGCCGACGGCGGGCCGGGAGCCTTCGCGCGCTGGCTGGGCGAGGCCCGACGCGACGGCTGCCTGCGCCTGCCGTCGCCCGCCGGCGGCGCGGCGCTCGAATGCCGCCATGGCGTGTTCTGCGGCAGCAGCAATTTCCTCGCGTTCCCTCACGAGCGTTCGCCACTGTGGGTGGTGCAGCACCTGCATACCGCCGACGCGCTGTACCTGCCGGAGCACGCGCTGGTGGTACGCCTGCCGTACGGTCGCATCGAGCCCGCGGACATCGAACGTTTCGCCGCGCAACATGCCCGGTCTGGCCGGGCGGCGCGCGATGCACCGCTCGGCGCCCGCGCGTTCCGTGGGGTACTGACGCAGGCGGTGTCACCGTATCACTTCTTCTACGATTGCCTGCCCGCGTTCGAGGCCGCCCACGAGGCCGGCACGCTGGCCGGGCTGCGTGGCGTCACTGCGATCGACGGCGCGCACTATCTTGCGCTGGCACGCGTGTTCGGCGAGCGGCTGCGCGTGCGGGCGCGTTCGGCGGCGCATGTCGAGGCGCAGTCGGGCGAGGGTTTCCATCTGCTCGCGGGCGAACCGTTCCGTGGGCTCCCGCGCGAGCTGATCGCGCGGCTGGATGCGCGCGTGCTCGCCAGCGTGCGGCCGCCGCGCTGGTGGCAGAGGCTGGCGGTGCCGCGGCGCGGACCGCCCGGTCCGCGCGTGTGGATAGGTCTGTGCTCGCGCAAGCGCGGCTGGCTGAACGAGACGCCGCTGTTGCGCGAGTTGCTGCAGCGCCTCGCAACAGAATACCCGCGTGTAGAGGCGGTCTTCGACGGCAGCACCGCGGCGCTGATCGGCACCGGCAGCGCACGCGCGCACCTGGCGGCCGAGCGCGCACAATTGCGTGCCATCGTGAGTGGTCTGCCGCGCAACCTCGTGGTGCTGAGCCTGATCGGCGCCGGCAGCGAAGCCAAACTGCGCGCCGCCGCCGGGGTCGACTGTTTCCTGGCGGACTGGTACACGGCCTCGATGTATCCGGCGCGCTTTCTCGGGAAACCGGGGCTTGCGTGGTCGAGCCACGCGATGCACGCGGTGCACACGGAGCTTCATCTGCATGCGAGGACGCGCCTGCTCGATCTCGAGGCGGTCCACGACGAACCGGCCGCCGAACCGCGCGCGCGCCCGGACCAGGTCGCGTTCCGCATCGAACCCGATGCCTTCCTCGCCGCCGCGCTCGCGGTGGTGCGCGCAAGCTACGGCGACGGCAGCGCCACGCGCACGATGCGGTCGCCGGCGAAGGAGCCCAGATAGAGGTGTGCGCCGACCTGCTGCGCCACCGTGGCCGCGCCCATCGGCGCCCCCCGGTGCTCCAGCACGGTGCGCCGCTCGAGGGTCCGCGGGTCGACGGCGACGATCGTGAACGGCAGCCCGCAGGCGCCCTCGGTGATCCCGAAGCAGTCGAGCGCAGCGAACGGGGAGCCGCCGTGCGAGGCCACCAGCAGGTGGCCCTCGGCGTCCCACTGGCTGTTGTCGGGGCGTTTCACCGCGACGCGCCCGAGCAGCCTGCCGCCCGGATACGCGATCTTGCGTACCTCGTCGCCGAGGTAGGCGTTCACGAACAGTGCGCTGCCGTCACGCGCGACCTGGATGCCGTTCGGGAACGGCATGCCGGTGCCCTTCAGCGCCGCGAAGCGGTGCCCGTCCCAGTGCAGCACGTAACCGGTATCGAAGCCGAGCAGTCCCTTCAGCATATCGAGATTCAGCGACCCGATCCGCGCGCTGTTGCGCGGGTACATGTGGGTGGTCACGAAACCGCCGTCGGGCAGCGCGGCGACGTCGTTCAGATGGCTGCCGGGATCGGGCACCGCGCAGCCGCGCCACGCGAGCCGGTAGCCCTCGACGGCATCGACCACGTGGAAGAACTCGACGCTCTCGCGGCCGCCGTGGTTCACCGCGAGCAGTTGCCAGGCGCCGTCGGCACGGCGCACGAGGTCGATGCCGTGCGGCGAGAACGCCGCGCCGGGCGGCTCGGTGCACGCCGGATCGCCCCACGGATCGCCGTCGGCGACCGTCGGGGCGGGCAGCCGCGTGATCGTCTCGTTCACGGTGTCGAACAGCGCGAAGGAGCCGGGCACCTCGCCGCGCATGGTGCCCATCTGGCTGATCAGCAGCGTACGCCCGTCGGGCAGCAACGCCATGTCCTCGGGGCGCGAGAAGCCGCAGGTCGGCTCCATGCCGTCGACCGGCACGCAGCCGCTCACGGGCGGGGTCGGTTGGCCGCAACCGGCAAGCACGGTGGCCAGCAGCAGATACAGTGCGCGCATCGAACGCCTCGGCTCCACGGGGTGCCGCCGCTATGGTAGTGTGCGGCTGCGCCGCCGGCCAGTAGCCGGTAGCGCAGCAGTCACGAGGCGAGGACACGGCAACGGTGAGCGAACAGGCATCCGGACTGACCCATCTGAACGCGGCCGGCGAGGCCCATATGGTCGACGTAGGCGCGAAGACGGTCAGCGCGCGCGCAGCGACCGCCGAGGCGTGGGTTCGCATGCAACCCGCCACGCTGGCGCTGATCGCCGGCGGCGGGCACGCCAAGGGCGATGTGTTCGCGGTCGCGCGTATCGCGGGCATCCAGGCCGCCAAGCGTTGCGCGGACCTGATTCCGTTGTGCCACCCGCTCGGGCTCGACGCGGTCGACGTGGAGCTCGCCTGCGTGCCGGAGCGCCACGCCGTGCGGATCCGCGCCGAATGCCGGGTGCACGGGCGCACTGGCGTCGAGATGGAGGCGCTCAGCGCCGCATCGGTGGCGGCGCTGACCGTCTACGACATGTGCAAGGCCGTCGATCGCGGCATGGTGATCGAGGGCGTGCGCGTGCTCGCGAAGAGCGGTGGACGTTCCGGGCACTGGCGCGCGGAGGAGGCGGCGGCATGCTGACGGTGCGTTTCTTCGCGGCGATCCGCGAACGGCTCGGTCGCTCGCTGCTCGAGTTGGCCTGGGACGATTCCTGCGCCGGCGTCGCGGGGCTGGTGCAGCGGCTGG
>CAUJIL010000175.1 GCA_963204845.1 Pseudomonadota bacterium
TCAGGATCTGCCATTCCTCCTTGCCGCGCGGGTTGTATTTTTCCGGCCGGATGAACATGTTGCGCGCGAACAGGTTCTGCCACGCGTTCTCGGTCGTCACCCGGATCGGGATGTAGTACTCGAGCTCGGCGCCCACGTGCAGGTGCGACACGTAGCGGTCGTGTTCGGAGGCGAACTCGACCATGCGGTCCCACAGCGCGTTGAACTTCTCGGCGTCGAACTTGCGGTTGATCGCACCCCAGTCGATCGCGTCGTTGGAGCTCGGCTCGTCGACGATGAAACGGTCCGCCGGCGAGCGTCCGGTGCGCCTGCCGGTGGTCACCACCAGCGCGCCCGTGTCCGCCAGGTGGCCTTCCCTGCGCCGGATCGCGTGCTCGACGAGGAGCGCGGAACTGAGGTCCGTGTACAGGGTGCTGGTCGAGATCGTCGCAGTCTCCATTCCGGAAATCCTATGTGGCTCAATGGATTGGGCGCTTCATACGCCGGCCGGGGCGAGCGTGGACAAGCCAGGCCCCGGCCCGCGGGGAGGCGCATTATTGCAAAAACCCCGGCCCCGCGAAAACCGGAACAATGTCAATGCAGCGCCACACCGGCGGCGGGCGAGACGGCGAACAGTCCGTCCACGGCATGACCGTCGAAGCGGTACTCCTGCTGGCAGAACTCGCAGTGGATCAGGATCGTACCCTGTTCGGCCAGCACCGCGCGCACTTCCTGCTCGCCGAGCGAGCGCAGCGTGTTGGCCGCGCGTTCGCGCGAACAGCGGCAGCCGAAGCGCACCGCCTCGGGTTCGTGCACGCGCACGCGCTCCTCGTGGAACAGGTGGTACAGCAGCGTCGTGAACGGATCGTGCAGCAGCTCGCGCGCGCTCGCGGTGCGCGCCAGCTGGCACAGGTGCTCCCAGCTCTGCGCGTGTTCCTCGCCGGCAGCGCGCCCCGGCAGCACCTGCAGCAGCAGCCCCGCGGCACGCTCCCCGTCGGCGGCCAGCACGATGCAGGTGGGCAACTGCTCCGACTGCTCGAAATAATGCTCGAGACATTGGGCGAGCCGCGGCGCCTCGAGCGGCACCACCCCCTGGTAGCGCTGCCCCTGCTCCGGCGTGATCGTGATCGCCAGCGTGCCCCCGGCCAGCAGTTCGCGCAAACCCTCGCCGAGCGCTCCGTCGGCAACGCGCGCGTAGCCGCGGATCCGCCGCTCGTGCGTGCACTCGCCGAACAGGATCGCCACCGGCCCCTGGCTCCTGGCCTGCACACCCAGCGCGCCGGCGAACTTGATCGTCGCGCCGAGCAGCACACTGGCGGCCAGCGTCTCGCCGAGCAGCGTCGTCACCGGCGGCGGGTAGAAATGCTGGCCGAGGATCTCGCCCAGGCTCGCGTCGAGGCGCACCAGGTGCCCGCGCACCGGCGCGGTCTCGAAGTGAAAACCGAGCAACGCGTCGCGATCGGGGATGTTCATGCGTCGTTGCGCTCGCGGAAACGGTGGATCAGGCGGCGCTCACGCTTGTCCGGCCGCTGCGCCGGGGCGCCGGCACCCGCGCGCTCGAGGCGGCGACGTTCGGTGGCCGCGGCGCGCGCGGCGACGCTGTCGGCGGTCTCCTCGTACAGCACGGCCGCCTCCGGCGCCCCGCGCCGCTCGGTCGCCAGCGCGCGCACGACCACGGTCCGCTCGTCGAAGCCCTGTCGAACACGCAGCTCGGCGCCGACATGCACCTCCTTGGAGACCCGCGTGCGCGCGCCGTCGTACCACACCTTGCCACCCTCGATCGCCTGCTTCGCCAGGTTGCGCGTGCGGAAGAAGCGCGCCGCCCACAGCCACTTGTCGAGGCGCACGCGCTCATCGCCCACCGATGCGCTCCAGTTCGGGCATGATCTCGTCGAAATGCAGGATCGCCGGAAAATGCAACCCGCTGCGTGCCTCGCGCCGGCTGTCGGGCTGCAGCAGCGTGAGCAGGTAGCGGATGCCGTAGTCGTGCGCGGACTGCAGCACTGCGTGGTTGTCGTCGATCAGCAGCGTGCGCGCCGGATCGAAGGGTTCGGCCGCGGCCAGCGCGGCCCAGAAGCCGGGCTCTTCCTTAGCCAGCCGGAAATCGTGCGAGGACACGATCGCGTCGAACCAGCGCTCGAGCCCGGTGTGCGCCAGCTTCAGCGAGAGACTTTTACGGTGCGCATTGGTGACCAGCAGCACACGGCGGTGACTGGCGTGCAGCCGCGCCAGGAAGTCTTCCACGTGCGGGCGGACCGCGATCAGGTGGCGGACCTCCTGCTTCAGCGCGGCGACGTCGAGCCCGAGCTCGCGCGACCAGTGATCGACGCAGTACCAGTCCAGGCTGCCCTGCGCGGCCCGGAAGCGCTCGACCAGTTCGTGCCGGGCCGCGTCCTCGTCGCGGTCGTGGATCCGGGCATAGCGTTGCGGCAGGTGCTCGAGCCAGAAGAAATTGTCGAAGTGCAGATCGAGCAGCGTCCCGTCCATGTCGAGCAGCACGGTGTCGATCGCGGTCCAGTCGATCATCGCTCCCTCCCGCCGCGCGCACCCTGTGGGGGCGCGACCATCCCACGCACGCCGCGCCCCGTCAACCGCCCGCGCCGGCCCCGGTGACCGGCAGCACCGGCCAGCGCGCCTCGATCCGCCCTCCGCGCACCGCGAGCAGCTCGCCGAACTGCAGCAGCACCGCCTCGCTCTGCGTGGGGCGCAGGAACACGTGGTCGTCGACCGCCAGATCGACCGCGGCCGATGCGTTGAGCAGCGCCTGGTTGCTGCTGCTGCCATACAGCGCGTTGTCGGCGAGGCCGGCCGGCGAGACGCTGCGCGCCATCCATTTGCCCCCGTAGATGAAGAAACTGCGCCGCCGGTTCGGATCCC
>CAUJIL010000176.1 GCA_963204845.1 Pseudomonadota bacterium
TCACCACATGCCATGCTGCGCGCCGCACAGCGGGCACGGGAGCTGGCTGCGCAAACCGGCACGGCCATCGTGGTCAGCCATGACGGTGTGATCGAGTACATTCATCCCCGGCGGGAAGCGACAGCGTCGTTGGTTCAAGAGCAGACACCACCCTATGGTGGCAAACCATGACGGCTTTTGCGCCCAAGACCTACCAGCAGCAGGTGCTCGACAGCCTTGAAGCCTATTTCAAGGCCTGCCATGAACTGCCGTCGCCCTCGATAGCCTTCACCGCCACCACCGAGCGCCTGTGGGGCCGTGGCAATGCGTACAACCCGCTGTCGGGCTTTCCGGCCGATATGCCGTACTTCTGTCTGCGCGTGCCCACCGGCGGTGGCAAGACATGGCTGGCAGCCAAGAGCGTTCAGCTTGCCAACACGCATCTGCTGCGCTGCGAGCACAGCGTGATCCTGTGGCTGGTGCCGAGCAAGCCCATCCGCGAACAGACCTTGCGCGCCCTGCGCGACCGCCTGCATCCGTACCACACGGCGCTGCGCGAGGCGGGACCCGTCACGGTCATGGATCTCGACGAGGCCAAGAGCGTGACCCGCGCCACGCTGGATACCTCGACCACGATCATCGTCGCCACCCGGCAGGCGTTTCAGGTGGAGGACGAGGAATCCCGCAAGGTGTACCAGAGCAGCGGCGCGCTGATGCACCACTTCGACAACCTGTCGCCCACCCAGCGTGACGGCTTGTTGAGCGAAGGCGAAGGTGCCGAACGCACGACGCCGTGCTCGCTGGCCAACGTGTTGCGCCTGCGCCGGCCTTTCGTGGTGGTGGACGAGGCGCACAACAGCCGCACCGAACTGGCCTTCGACATGCTGGCGCGCTTTCGCCCCAGCGGCGTGATGGAACTGACCGCCACACCCGACCTGGAACGCACGCCCAGCAACGTGCTGCACAGCGTCTCCGCCGCCGAATTGAAGGCGGAGGAGATGATCAAGTTGCCCGTAGTGCTCGAAACCGAACCGAACTGGCAGCAGTGTCTGGCCGACGCCATCGGCCGACGCGACGCCCTGCACAAGCTGGCGGATGAGGAACGCCGTGCCGGCGCGGATTACTTGCGGCCGATCGTCCTGATTCAATCCGAACCCCGCCGCGCCGGGGTGAAAACACTGGATTTCGACAAGGTTCGCCAGGAGCTGATCAGCAACCATGGCATCCCGGCCGGCGAGATCGTGGTCGCCACTGGCGAGGAGAAAGGCCTGGAGCAGATCGACGCCGACTACAAGTTGGGCATCGCCGACCCGTCCTGTCCGGTAAAGTTCGTCATCACCCAGAAGGCGCTGGCCGAGGGCTGGGACTGCCCATTCGCCTACATCCTGGTGAGCATGGCCTCGTTGTCATCGGCTACGGCGGTGGAGCAGTTGCTCGGGCGCGTATTGCGCCAACCCGGCGCCAGCCACCGGCAGGCGAAGGCGCTGAATCAGTCCTATGCCTTCGTGGTGTCGCGCAACTTTGCCGAGACGGCGGGTGCGCTGCGTGACCGCCTGGTGGCAGGGGCCGGCTTCGAGCGGCGCGAGGTGACCGAGTTCGTCACCGCCGCCAAGGCCGAGCAGGCGCGGCTGGACCTGGATGGTCACGCCGGACGCGTCGTGGTCCGGCCGGTGGCGATCACCTTGACCGAGAAGCCCGACCTCAGGAGTGTGCCGAAGCCGGTACGCGACAAGGTGAGCTGGGACGGCAAGCTCAACACCCTGACCATCAGCACGCCGCTGACCGAGGACGAGGCGGAAGTCCTCAAGGCGTCCGTCACATCGGACACCGCTGCCGCCGCGATTGCCGAAGCTGCCGAAATCAGCCGTACGACGGCCATCGAGTTCTTCCAGACGCCGGCCGAGCTGGGCGAGCGCTTCCGCATCCCGCAACTTGCCTTGCGCGTACAGGGCGAACTGCAGTTGTTCGACGACCCGGAGGTGCTGGAGTACCCATGGGATCTGTCCACCTGCGACGCCGCACCGACCGGTGATGACTTGACCGCGCTGGGTGCCGGCCTGAAGGTGTCCGAAGGCGGTGAGATCGATGTCGACGATGAGAGCGGCAAGGTCGTTTCACGTTTCCTGCCAGATCTGCAACGCGACCTGGGGCTGGTCTACCAGCCCGAGAACTGGGACGAGGTTCGCCTTGCCACCTGGCTCTGCCGCAACCTGCCGGAACCCTCTCTCACCCATGCCAGCAAGCAAGCCTTCGTGGCCAAGTGGCTGACCGAACTGCTACGCCGGGATGACTTCACGCTGGCCCGCGCCAATCTGCAAAAATTCCTGATCCGCAATCTTCTCGAAGCGCGCATCCGGGATCTGCGCAAGCAGGCCGTCCGCAAGGCGTTTCAGCACGCCCTGTTCGGCGACGACGCGGCATCGCGCGTCGCGGTAACCGATCAGTACGCTTTCGAGTTCCACGCTCAGGCCTATGCACCCAGCCGGGACTACGACGGCCGTTTCGGGCACTTCGACTTCCGCAAGCATTTCTACGGCCGTATCGGCGACTTCGACAGCAAGGAAGAATTCGAATGCGCCTGCTGGCTGGACATTCAGGCGCAGCAGGGACGTATCCAGTTCTGGGTGCGCAACCTCGTTCGGCGCGAGGGCAGTTCCTTTTTCCTGCAAAAAGCCGATGGCCGCTTTTACCCGGACTTTCTGTGCCAGCTAACCGGTAAGGGCGGCGAGCCCGGCCCGATTCTTGCCGTCGAGTACAAGGGCGCGGATCGCTGGGCTGCCGTGGAGGATGACCGGTTGATCGGTGGCCTCTGGGGGAACCTGTCCGAGGGGCGCTGCCGGTTCGTAATGGTCAAGGACAAGCGCTGGGAAGGGATTGAGGAGCATCTGAAATGATGCCGATTCACAGGCTCACAACAGGGCATAGCCATGTCCGATAAGCCGCTGCAGCCGTCGTTGTTCGAGGAAGATTATCTTCTCCGAAAACTCGGAGAGGTGGCCCATGTGCCGCAGGTCGCGCTGATCCCGGCGACGCTGGAGCGCGTGTTCTCCGGGGCTCACTGAATGCAGTTCGTCCGCCATGGTCCCGATATTCCCGAGCGCCTGCTGCAGGCACATGAGGACGGGCGCGTGGTGTTCTTCTGCGGCGCAGGCATTTCCTACCCGGCGCGCCTGCCGGGCTTCGCCGGGCTGGTGGAGAAGGTTTATGAAACCCTGGCCACCGCGCCCAACGCGGGGTCTTTGGCCTGCGCCAGTTATCCGAAAATCCCGGATAACTGCGCAGGTCGTGGACGGTGTGCGTCGCGTGGGTATCGAGGCGCGCCGCCAACGCCCCTACGGCAACATCGGCATCGGCGGTGCGTGCGCGGGTTCTGTCTCGACAGGATCCGCGGGTTCGGGAACAGGCAACGCGGGCTGCGGATCCACGGCCACGGGGGCTGCCGTGGATGACGGCGGTGCGGCATCAGGCGCCGCAACTGCGGCTCCGGACGTGGAACCCGCCGCGTCGGGAACGACGGGAACCGTCGCGGACGGCGCCGGCGGCACCGGCTCCGACACCGTCGGTGTGAGCGGCGCCGGCTCCGGGACCGTCGTCGCCGCAGCCGGCTCCGGGACCGTCGTCACCGCGGCCGGCTCGGTCACCGTGGCAGCAGCTGCGGCCGGCACCGCGGCTTCGGTCACCGTCGGCTCGCCTGCGCCCGGTGCGGGCTGCACCGTCACCGCCGCCGGCGACGGCCCGGGTTCCGGGCCCTGCTCCTCGACGATCACCGGTACCGGCTCGACCGCCGCCGGTTCCTCGTCGGTCGGCACCTCGTCACCGGCGTCTGCAGCGCGCGTGCGCATCTCGCCCAGCGTGTGTTCGACCGCCGCGAAGAAGCGCCGGTAGAACTGCTTGTCGCTGATCGTCTCCTCGGCGATCTTGACCAGCGAGTCCGCGCTCTGCCCGATCGGCAGCGAAATCGTGCCCAGCCCGGTCAGGCCCACGCTGGCCGGGTTGCTGCTCTTCTTGAGGTCGTAGGTGCTGAGCACGCCGGTTGCGTACAGGGTGCTGCCCACGCGGTCGGGAACGCAGGCGACGTTCATCTCGATGAAGGTGTTGGCCTTGCCTTCGGCTCGGTAGGACTTGCGCGCCTTGACCTGTTCCGTGCCCGCGGCATCGATCAGGTAGCCCTGGCCGAGCAGCGAGCGACGCGCGCTCTCGCAGGCGGCCGCAAGTTCGTCCTCCACCTTGAGCCGGTACGGACTGTCGGCCGAGAAACTCTCGCGCGTGTACACGGCCTCGTTGCTGCACGCGGCCAGCAGCACGGCGGCGCACAGGATCGACGGGATCTTCGCTGGGTTCTTCATTGACTCACCGGTGGACCTGCGTCGCTCTGACCGACGCGGCAGCGTTCTTGCGCGCGGATCATACTACGAATCGCCCTTCTCCCCCCGCGCTCGCCGCGCCCTGACCGCCCCGGCGCCGTGACTGCGGATGACCATCCGTACAGGAAGCGTCGATCGCATTGGCCCGCGCGCGGGCAGTTCGTATAGTGCCTCGGGCAGGGACGAGGAGGATGTTGCAGTGACTGCATTCAGGGTGGCGACGCTCGCGCTCACGGTACTGGTGGGCGCCTGCGCGGAGCCCGACAAAGACGTGCCGCCGTCAGCGGACGGCGGCGAGCGCGCCGCCGCGGCGACGACGGAACGCGTGGACGCCGAGCGCGTCGGCAGCGCCCGGCTGCAGTCACGGATCACCGCCTCCGGCTCGATCGCGGCGCGGCGCGTCACCGAGCTCGGCGCCGAAGTGCCCGGACCGTTGCTCGCGATCCACGTCGACGTGGGCAGCACCGTCGCGCAGGGCGCCGAACTGTTCCGCATCGACCCCGGCCCCTACGAGATGGCACTGGCCGAGGCGCGTGCGGCGCTGGCGCTGGCGCGCGCCGAGGCAAGGCACGCCGAACAGGAAGAGAAGCGTGTCGATTCGCTGCTCGCCAGTCGCTCCGTATCCAAACAGCACTACGAGCAGGTGCGCACGCAGGCCGAGGTCGCACGCGCGCGCGTCAAGCAGATGGAGGCGCGCAGCGCGCGCGCCGGCCGGGACCTCGAACGAACGCGGGTGCGCGCACCCTACGCGGGCAGCATCGTCGCGCGGCTTGCGCACGAAGGCGCGATGGCAGGCAACGGCCCGGTGCTGGTGCTGCAGGAAAGCGGCGCGCTGGAGGCGGTCGTGAACGTGCCCGAGGCGACCCCGGTGCCGGTGCGCCCGGGCGATCCGGTCGAACTGTTCGTCGAGGCGCTCGACCACCCGCTCGCCAGCCACGTCGATCGCGTCAGCGACCGCATCGATCCCGCGACCCGCACCTACGAGGTGCGCTGCCCGGTCCCCGATCCCTCGCGCACCGTGAAGGCCGGCGCCTACGTGCGCGCCGAGCTGGCGCCGGCACGGCCACGCCCGCAGCCGGTGGTGGCGCGCGACGCGCTGCTCACCCGCGACGGGCAGCCGTACGTGCTGCGCGTCGTCGACGGCGTCGTGGCGCCGGTGGCGGTGCGGGTCGGGGTCGTCGATGAGCAACGCGCGGAGCTGCTCGACGGCATCGCCGCCGGTGACGTGGTGGTGCGCGGCGAGGCCGTACGCCGGCTCGCGCCCGGGCAGCGCGTCGAGGCGGTGCTGGATGCGTCCGCGCAGCCCGTCGCCACGGCCGCCTCCCCCGCGGATCCCGCACCATGAACCTCTCCGACGTCTCGATCCGGCGCCCGGTGTTCGCCGCGATGCTGGTGCTCGCCCTGGTGGTACTCGGCTACATCTCGATGGGCCGGCTCGAGATGCAGATCGACCCGGACATGGAATTCCCGATGCTCACGGTGGTGACCGAGCTGCGCGGCGCCTCGCCCGCAACGGTCGAGCGGGAGGTCACCGACATCCTGGAAGAACAGATCAACGCGCTGGAGGGGATCCGCAGCCTGAATTCGGTTTCCTCGCAGGGGTTGTCGCAGGTGTTCGTCGAGTTCGCCCTCGCCTACGACCCCGACGTGAAGGCGCAGGAAGTGCGCGACAAGGTCGCGCTGGCGCGCGCGGAGCTGCCCACCGACGTCGAGGACCCGGTGGTGCAGAAGTTCGACATCAACTCGATGGCCTTCCTGAACGTGGTGCTCGGCGGCGCGGTTTCGCTGCGCGAGCTGTCGGATCTGGCCGAACACGAGGTCAAGGAGCGTCTCGAGCGCATCGACGGCGTGGGCGCGGTCACCATCATCGGTGCGCGCGAACGCGAGGTCCGCATCTGGCTGGACCCGCTGCGGTTGAGCGGCTACGGACTGTCGATCGAGGACGTCGCGGGCACGCTGCGGCGCGAAAACGCGGAGCTCGCGGGCGGGCGCATCGAGGGGGCCGGCCGCGAGTGGTCGGTGACCACGCAGGGCAAGGCGCGCAACGTGGCCGAGTTCGGCGAGCTGATCGTCGCCGAACGCGCGGGCCGCGTGGTGCGACTGCGCGACGTGGCGATCGTCGAGGACGGCATGGCCGAGGCGCGCACCATCGCGCGCCTGAACGGGCAGCCGGGCGTGGCGCTCGAGGTCCAGCCGCAGAGCGGTGCCGACGTGGTGCGCTCGGCGCGGCTGCTGCGCCGCGAGGTCGAGGCGATCGCCGAGCGCCTGCCCGCCGGCGTGCGCATCGCGGTTGCGCGCGACTACGCGGTGATGATCGAGGAACAGGTGCGCGAGGTGTTCCGCGACATGATCTTCGCCGCGGCGCTGGTCGTCGCGGTGGTGCTGTGCTTCCTGCGCAATCTGCGCTCCACGTTCATCGCCGCGCTCGCGATCCCGTCCAGCGTGATCGCCTCGTTCTCGCTGTTCCTGCTGCTCGGGCTGTCTATCAACACGATGACGCTGATGGCGCTCGCGCTCGCGATCGGTCTGGTGATCGACGATGCGATCGTCGTGCTCGAGAGCATCTACCGGCGCATCGAGGCCGGCGAGGACGCGTTCCCGGCAGCGATCCACGGCACGCGCGAGGTGGCGCTGGCGGTGATCGCGACCACGCTGGCGGTGTGTGGCGTGTTCGTTCCCATCGTATTCATGCAGAGCACGATGGGGCGTTATTTCTACGAGTTCGGCGTTGCGGTCACCGCGGCGGTCTGCGTCTCGACGCTGGTCGCGCTGACGCTGACGCCGATGCTCGCCAGCCGCCTGCTGGCCCGCACCGGCCACGACAACACGCGGCTGGCGGCGCCGTTTCGCGTGTTCGAACGCGCGCTCGGCGCCCTCGAGCGCGGGTACCGCTCCCTGCTCGGCGCCGCGATCCGCCACCGCGTGGTCACCCTCGGCATCGCCGCCGCCGCGGTGCTCGGCGGTTGCGGCGTGGCGAGCACGCTGCCGGTGAACCTGCTGACGCGCGAGGACCTGAGCGAGCTCGAAGTGAACGTGAAGCTGCCGATCGGCACGCCGCTGGCAGTCACCGACGGCGTCACGCGGCGCATCGAGGACTCACTCGCGCGACACCCTTATGTGCGCGATGTGTTCGCGACCTCCGGCGAGGAGCGCCAGCACAAGCCCAACCACGCCCGCATCCAGGTGCGCCTGATCCCGAAGGACGAGCGCGCAGTGCCGATCCGCGAGACGTTCGGCGAGGTGCGCGAGCAGCTGCTCGCGGCCGTCCCCGAGGCCGAGCACATCACCGTCGGCTTCCAGGAGTACGGCGACACCGGCGACGACGTGAGTGACCTGACCTACAGCGTGCTGGGACCCGATCTGGCCCAACTGGAGCGCTTCGCGTCCGGACTCGAGACGCGCATGAAGGCCGACCCCGAGTTCACCGACGTACGCACCTCCCACGAGAGCGGCAGCCCGCAGATCACGCTCGAGGTGGACCGCGGCCGCGCCGCCGACCTCGGCGTCTCGGCCGCCGCGATCGGCCAGACGCTGCGCACGCTGTTCGCCGGCGACAAGGTCGGTTCCTACGAGGAAGGCGGCAACCGCCACGAGGTGCGCGTGCAGGTGGCGCCGCAATACCGCAACGATCCGTCGCAGATCCACCTGGTGCGCGTGCGTTCGGCGCGCGGCGAGCTGGTGCCGGTCACCAACGTCGCGCGCGTGGTCCACGAGGACGGCCCGGTGGAGATCCGGCGCAACAGCCGCACGCGCGAGATCCGCGTCTACGCCAACATGGCGCCGGGGGCGAGCCTGGGCACCGGTGTGGCGAAGCTCGAGCGCTGGGCCGACGAGTTGGGAATCGCGGCGCCGTTCACGCTCGAGCCCGGCGGCTACGCACGCACGATGGAGGAAACCGGCCGCGACATCATGTTCGCGTTCACGCTGGCGCTGATCGCGATCTACATGGTGCTCGCCTCGCTGTTCGACTCGCTGACGCATCCGTTCACGATCATGACCTCGGCACCGCTGGCGTTCATCGGCGGCTTTGTCGCGCTGGCGATCACGGGGCTGTCGATGGACATGATGGCCGGCATCGGACTGCTGGTGCTGATGGGCCTGGTGATGAAGAACGGCATCCTGCTGGTGGATTACACCAACCAGTTGCGCGCGCAGGGTCGCACGCTGGAACAGGCCGTGCTCGAGGCCGCGCCGGTGCGCATGCGCCCGGTGCTGATGACCTCCGCCTCGCTGGTGATCGGGATGCTGCCGATGGTGCTGTCGGACGCGGTGGGTTCGGAATTCCGCGCACCGATGGGAATGATCACCATCGGCGGCCTGGTGACCTCGACGTTGCTGACGCTGGTCGTAGTGCCGGTGGTCTACATGGTGGTGGATGCCGCGAGCACGCGCACGCGCCGTGCGTGGTCGCGCCTGCGCGGCGCGTTGGCCGGTTGGCGCCGGCACCCGGCGCCCGCCGCCACGATGGCTCAGCCGAGGAAGTAGGAGCCCTTGATGCGCTTGGCGTTCGGATCGACGCGCACGTTCACGATCGCGAACCGATCGGCCGCCAGAGCGCGTTCGAGCGCGGGGCGCAGCTGGCCGGGCTCATCGACGTATTCGGCGTGGCCGTCGACCATCTGCGCCAGCATCTCGTAGCGCGCCGGCAACAGCCGCGCGACCGGTGTCTTCGCCGGGTCGAACAACCAGTCCTGCAGCGCGTGCCCCGCGATCCCCTCGTTGTTGGCCACCACCACCACCACGCGCGCCCCGATGCGCGCCAGCGTCTCGACGTCCATCATCGCGGCGCCGAAGGCGTAGTCACCGAGCAGCGCCAGCGCCGGCGCGTCGGGGCGCGCGAGCTTGGCGCCGATCGCGTACGGCAGGCCGGTGCCGATGCAGCCGGTGGTTCCGGCGTTCAGGATCGAACGCGCGCGATACGCGGGCAGCATCGCGCGCGCGACGGCCATGATCACCTCGCCGTCGAAGCTCAGCGAAGCCTCGCGCGGCAGCACGTCGCGCACCTCGCGCACCAGCCGGTACGGGCTGATCGGGGAGGCGTCGCTGGCCGCGGCCGCGGCCAGTTCCGCCTCGTTCGCCGCCACCATGGCACGCAACCCGCGCAGCCAGCCGGAGGCCGTGCACGCAAGCGTTGTCCCGGCCAGCGCATCGGCCAGCTGCCGCGCCGCCACCCCGGCGTCGGCGACGATCGCGGTGTCGAGCTCGGCGGCGGCTACCAGTTCCTCGGCGCAGACGTCGATCTGCGCGATCTTAACGCCGGCGGCGAACTGCGGCGGCCGTCCCATGCCGAAGATCCAGTTGAAGCGTCCGCCGAACATCACCACCACGTCCGCCTGTCCGAGCGCGGCCGAGCGCGCGGCGTTGACGAACGACGGGTGGTCGTCCGGCACCACCCCGCGCGCCATCGGCGAGGTCACGTACGGCAAGCCC
>CAUJIL010000177.1 GCA_963204845.1 Pseudomonadota bacterium
GCGGAACACGCCGCGCGCTACCCGCACGAGTTCTCGGGTGGCCAGCGGCAACGGATCGGGATTGCGCGCGCACTGATCCTCGAGCCCCGCTTCGTGATCTGCGACGAACCGATCTCGGCGCTCGACGTCTCGGTGCAGGCGCAGATCGTGAACCTGCTGGCCGGGCTGCGGCGCGAGCTCGGGCTGACACTGCTGTTCATCGCCCACGACCTGGCGATGGTTCGCCACGTCTCGGACCGCATCGCCGTGCTGTACCTCGGGCGGCTGGTCGAGGAAGGCCCGGCCGATGCGCTGTACCGCGCACCACTGCACCCCTACACGCAGCGGCTGATCGCCGCGATGCCGGTTCCCGATCCGGGCCACGAACGCGCGCGCCACCCCGCAGTGGCACCGCAGGCGATTGCTGCGGACGCCGGGCACGAGCCGGCAGGATGCCTGTTCGCGCCGCGCTGTCCGCTGGCCGATGCACGCTGCCGCCACGAACGTCCTGCCCTGCGCCAGGGCGGGGAGGACCGGCAACTCGCCTGCCACCACGCACCCCTACCCTGAAGGGGTAGCTGTCCGGGATCCGGGTGCGACGGCGGACGGCCCGCGGCTATGCTAGGCTCCTGATGCGTCGGCGGCATGGATAGTGCCGGCGCGAGGAGCGTGCCGCAGACAACAGGAACGTCATGATCGACCGACCCGGCGAGCTGCTGGAGCAGCTGATCGGCAACCATCGCGACGCGCTGGTGCGGTTCCTTGCCCGCAAGCTGGGCAGCGTCGAGGATGCGCAGGACATCGCGCAGGAAGCCTTCATGCGCCTGCACCACCTCGATGACCTGGCCAGCGAGCTCAACAACGCGCGCGCCTTCCTGTTCCAGGTGGCATCGAATCTCGCCATCGACCAGCTGCGGCGCCGACGCCTGCACGCGCGCTATCTCGAGGAGGAAGGAGCCCGCCTCGGCGACGCCACCGCGCAACAGGATCCGGGCGGCCCCGAGCAGCTGGCCACCGCGAGCGAACAGTTACGCCTGGTCTACCGCGCGATCGACAGCCTGCCGGCGCGCTGCCGGGAGGCGCTGATGCTGCACCGCCTGCGCGGCCTGTCGTACGGGGAGATCGCGCGCGAAATGGGTGTTTCGGTCAGCAGCGTCGAGAAATACATCCTCGATGCACTGCGCCATTGCCGCGACCAGCTGCCCGGCTGACCAACGACCACCACGCCTTCGTGCGACAATCCGCCGCAACTGCGAGCGGAGGTTTTTGCGTTTCCGTTCGTCTTAGCTGCAGGCCCGCCGCGCACGCGACGGCCCGGATGCGACCAGAGGGCGTCGCGCTGCGACGAATGGCAGCCGGCCGCCCATCGGTTTCACCTAGGATTCACATCACGGGCGCACCATCGGGGGCGCCACGGCAACGGTGCCCCACGGACACGACCATGAGCGACACGGCGACGGCCGCCCACAGCGAGCGCCTCGACCAGGCAACGGCCTGGTTCGTGCGCCTGCGCGCCGACGACGTCAGTGCGCAGGAGCGCGCCGAGTTCGCCCGCTGGCTGGCCCGTGACGCCGCCAACGCCACCGCGTTCGACCGTATGACGGCGCTGTGGTCCGAGTTGGGCACGGCGCTCGGAGCGCGCGAGCACGCACGTCCGGCGCCGGTCGCGCGCCGCTGGCGCGGGTGGCCGGCGGTGGCGCTGGCGGCAGCGGCCGGAGTGGCCGCCATGCTGCTGATGCCGCGCCAGGCCGCCGACACGCTGGAGCTGCGCACGCCGGTCGGCGGCTTCCGCCAGGTCCAGCTCGCCGATGGCAGCAATCTCACGCTGAACACCGACACCGCGCTGCAGGTCGAGCTGTCCGCGCGCGAGCGCCGCGTCACGATCGCGCACGGCGAGGCCTTCTTCCGCGTCACGCCGGATACCGCACGCCCGTTCACGGCCAGCTGCGGCGAGGCGGCCGTGACCGTGCTCGGCACCGCGTTCGCGGTCGATTGCCGCGCCGAGGGCATGCGCGTGGTGGTCGAACACGGGCTGGTGCGCTTCGGGGAGCGTGGCGCCGGCGGCACCACGCGGCTGCTGCACGCGGGCGAGTCCGCGCGCTACGCGACCGCGGGCGGTATCGGGGACGTGGTGCCGGCGAACCTCGAGTCCGCACTGGCGTGGCAACAGCGCCAGCTGGTGTTCGAGGACGCCCCGCTGGCCGAGGTGATCGGCGAACTGCAACGGCACATGCAAATTGCACTGCGCATCACCGACGGCCAGACCGCCGCGATCCGGGTGTCCGGGGTGTTCGCTACCGACGATCCACGGCTCACGCTGACCGCGCTCGAACGCAGCCTCGGAATCACCGTGAGCGGCCCGCAAGACGGCCCGCTGCTGATCTCCCGTACTGCCGACTGAATCCGCACAAGTCCCGCGCGATCACGGGCGTCATTTGCTATCGTTGCCGCGCACCCCGAGGGCCACTCCACCCCGGAGCGGCGGCCTGCACGCAACGGGATCCGATGCCACCGACCGATCGTCCGCCCGCCTTGCCGCGCCTGCGCCGGATCGTCGCCGGGCTGGGGCTGGCGCTGGCGTTCGGGGTGGCCGCCGACACCGATACCCCGCTGGAGTTCGCGGTTCCGGCCGGCACGCTGCCGGCGGCACTGATCGAGCTGGCGCGCCAGGCCGATCTGTCGCTGGTGTTCGCGACCGCCAACGTGCCCCGGCACCCGGTGCCGGCGCTCACCGGCCGCCTCAGCGCCCGCGAGGCGCTGCAGGACCTGCTGGCAGGCACCGGACTGGTACCGGTGTACGTGGGCCGTAACGTGGTCTCGATCGGACCGGCCTGCAGCCAGGCCGCGTGCGCCAACCCCGCGGCCGACCCCGCGCCCCCCGCGGAGCAGGCGACGGCGCACGTGGTCGATGCGCGCGTGATCGAGCAGACCATCGTGCGTGAGCGCTTGCTTACCGGTTCGCGCATCAACCTCGCGAACTACCTCGGCAGCGCACCGGTCTCGATCGTGAGCGCACCGGAGATCGAGGCCACCGGCGCCCAGAGCCTCGGCGACCTGCTGCGTTTCCTGCCGGCGGTGATCGGCAACCAGACCAGCACCGCGGTCAGCAACGGCGGCGACGGCACCGCCACGGTCACGCTGCGCGGCCTGCCGGCCAGCAACACGCTGGTGCTGATCAACGGCCGGCGGGTCAGCCACGGCGGGCTGGCGGGCGATGCCTTCGACCTGAACACGCTGTCGCCGGCGGCGGTGGAGCGCATCGAGATATTGAAAGAAGGGGCATCGGCGATCTACGGCTCGGACGCGATCGCCGGCGTGGTCAACATCATCATGAAACGCGACCACCCGGGCGTGCAGCTCGCCACCCAGTACGGCGACAGCCAGGGCGGTGGACGCCGCACGCGCTCCAGCAGCCTGCTCGCCGGGCACGCGTTCGATCGTGGTTCGGTGCTGCTGGCGGCCAGCGTGCTCGAGCAGGATCCGCTGTGGAGCCGCGACCGGGAGGTGTCGGCCAGCGCCGACGGGCGCCCGCGCGGCGGTGCGGACCTGCGCTCGAGCGCCACCCCGGCCGCGCGCTTCGAACTCGAGGGCAACACGCTCAGCCTGCTGCGCGACGGCGCCGACTACCGCCCGGGAACCTCGGCCGCCGACTTCGGACCGGCCGATGACGCCGAGCTGTTCGACTTCCGCGCCCACACCTCCGCGCTGGTGCCGTCCCGGCGGCGCAACGTCTACTCCAGCCTCGAGCTGGACCTCGACGAACGCAACACGCTGATCGCGGAACTCGCCTGGGCGCACAACGAATCGCAGGCCACGCTGGCGCCGGCGCCGGTGTTCACGGCCTTCGAGTCCACACCGCTCACCGTGGCCCCGGACCAGCCGTTCAATCCTTTCGGGGTCGCGATCCACGACCTGCGGCGGCGCTTCGTCGAACTCGGCGAGCGCGAGCAGCAGGACCGCTCGACCAGCGCACGCGCGGCATTGGGGCTCGAAGGGCTGTTCGGCGCGGCCTGGGAGTGGGACGCCGCCTGGTTCTGGAGCCGGAGCGAGAGCGAGCAGGTGCTCACTTCGCTGATCGATGGCGAGCGGCTGGCGCTGGCGCTGGGCTCGCCGGCGGACTGCCGCACCGACGTAGGCTGCGTGCCGGTGAACGTGTTCGGACCGCCGGGCTCGATCGACGCGCGCCAGGCCGGATACCTGCGCGCACACACCGACATCGACGGCCGCTCCACCCTGAACGGCATCGAGATCAACCTGAACGGCCCGGTGGGCGAACTTGCCACCGGCGAGGTCGTGCTCGCGACCGGCGCCACCTACCGGCGCGAAGCGACCGCCTCGCGGGGCGCCCCCGGCAACCCCTCGTACCCACTGGGCGGCACCGACATCAGCGACGCCGACGGCAGCCGCCGGGTGGCCGAGCTGTGGAGCGAACTGCTGGTACCGTTGTTCGCGACCGAAGGCGACGGTCACCGCGTCGACGTGGAAGTGGCGGCGCGCAGCTCGCACTACAGCGACTTCGGCACCACCACCACCGGCAAGCTGGGGCTGCGCTACCGCCCGGCCGAGTCCCTGCTGCTGCGCGGCACCTGGTCGCAGGGTTTCCGTGCCCCCTCGCTGCTCGACCTGCACCAGAGCACCCAGCAGACCCAGGCATTCCTCAGCGACCCCTGCGCGGTGGAGCAGAACGTCGGCACGCTGCCCGGCTGCGCGCTGCCCGCCGACCCGACGCGTACGCAGTACCTGACCGTGATCGGCGGCAACCCGGAGCTGGAACCCGAGGAATCGACCAGCGTGACGGCCGGCGCGGTGTGGACCCCGGCCGCACTGCCCGGCGTGATGGTCTCGGTCGATGCGTTCCGCATCACGCAGCACGACGTGGTTGACGCCAGCGCGCAGTACATCCTCGAGCAGAACGCGCGCGGTTACGGCTTCGCCGACCGCGTGCTGCGCGACGCCGAAGGCAACCTGCAGCGCGTGATCGCGACCAACATCAACGTGGGGCGACGGCGCGTGAGCGGGCTGGACCTCGACCTGCGCTACCGGCTGCCGGCGCTCGCGCTGGGGCAGGTGGCGCTGGCGCTCGAGTCGTCGTGGATCCACGAGTACCTCGACCAGCTCGACCCGGCGGCGCCGCTGGTCGATATCGTCGGCAGTTTCGCCGACGAGGCAGCCGGCGGCATGGGTGCGATTCCGGAATGGAAGACGCGCTTCAGCGTGCACTGGAACCGCGAGGCGTGGGAGGCCAGCTACCGGCTGTACCATGTCGCGGAACTGGAGGAGACGGTGCCGAAGTCGATGCGGCGCCGCCACATCGACCACTGGCTGGTGCACGACGTACAGGTCGCGCGCCGCTTCGACGTGCTCGGGGGCCTGCAGATCGGAGTCGGGATCGACAACGTGTTCGACCGCGAGGCGCCGTTTGCAGCCTCGGCGTTCAACGACAACGTCGACGGCCGCACGCACGATCTACGCGGGCGTTACTGGTACGCGCGGTTGACGCAGGAATTCTGAACCGGGACACAGGAGGGACACGCGATGATCCGTACCGCTGCGCGCAGTTGCTCGCGAGCCGTGATGCTGCTGGTGCTGGCACTGCCCGGCGCGGCGCTGGCGCAGTCCGGCGAGGCGCCCGACGTGCGCCGGCTGATGAGCCCCGAGGAGTTCCGCGACGCCGGTCTCGAACGCCTCTCGCCGGCGGAAATCGAGGCGCTCAACGCGTGGGTGTTGCGCTATACGGCCAGTGATGCCGTCGTGCTGCGGCGCTCGAACTCGTCGGTGCGCGAGGAGATCCGCAACGCCGAGGCGGCCGTGATCCGCTCGCGTATCGTCGGCGAGTTCCGCGGCTGGAACGGCGACACCGTGTTCCGGCTGCAGAACGGCCAGACGTGGCAGCAACGTATCGGCGGCCGCTGGTTCCACCGCGCCACCGATCCCGAAGTCGAAGTCCGGCGCAACATGCTCGGCTACTGGGAGCTGCGCGTCGTGGATGCCGATCGCAGCGTCGGCGTGAAGCCGTTGCCCTGAGCACGGAGCCGACGCCGATGAGCGCGCGCACCGCAGCGGTCGAGCGCGGGATCGCGGCGGCCGGGACGCTGCTGCGCTCCGGTCGCGCAGCCGAGGCCGAAAAGCTGCTGCTCGGCCTGCTCGCGGCCGACCGCCGCAACGGCCGCTTGCTCGAAGCGCTGGAAGAGTTCTACCTCGCCGGCGGCAGGACCGTCGACGCGATGCGCGTGCTGGAGCGCCGGATCGAGGCCTTTCCGCAGGAGGCGTCGCACTGGTTTCGCCTCGGCGCGCAGCTGCAGGCGCAGCGACGCTGGACCGATCTGGCGAGGCTCTACGGGCGGATGGCGGCGACGCTGCCCCGCCTGCCCGATGCGCACTACAACCACGGGGTGTTTCTCGCCCGCTGCGACGAGTCCGAACGCGCGATCACCGCTTTCCGGCACGCACTCGAACTCGGTATCAGCGATCCGGCCGAGGCGTGGCTGAACATCGGCAACGCGTGCACCCGGCTGCGCCGCGAGGCCGATGCGCAAGCCGCTTTCGAGCAGGCGCTGCGCCTGGATCCGCACTACGTGCCGGCGCTGTACAACCTCGGTCTGCTGCATGAGGAGCATGGCCGGTTGCAGGTGGCGCTGGCGGCTTTCGAACGCGTCCTGGAGATCGATCCCGCTTACCACGATGCGCTGGTGCGTATCGCGAACGCGCGCCGCGTCACGGACGCCGCCGATCCGCTGCTGGCGCGGCTGCACACAGCGCTGGACGCGGCGCCACGCATTGGACTGGCGCGTGAGAGCCTGCACTTCGCGCTCGGCAAGGCGTTTGACGACTGTGGCCGCTACGACGAGGCTTTCGCCCACTACGCCGCCGGCAACACCTGCAGCCGCACACGCGTGAAGCCGTACGACCGCGCCGCGACCAAGGCCGGCGTCACGGCCATCGCCAGCACGTTCGGTGCCGACTGGCTGGCGCGCTGCGAGCCCGTGGCGGACCGGCCGTTGATCTTCGTCTGCGGCATGTTCCGCTCCGGCTCCACACTGGTGGAGCAGCTGCTCGCCGGACATCCCGCGATCACCGCCGGCGGTGAAATCGACCTCCTGCCGCGCACGCTCGCGACCGGCACGTTCCCGGCGGCGTACGCCGACCCGCAGGCACAGCGGTCCGCACTGCAGACGCTGGGCCGTGCTTACCTGGAACACCTGGACCGGATCGCGAACGGCAAGCAGGTGACCGACAAACGGCCGGACAACTTTCGTTATCTGGGGCTGTTGAAGGGCCTGTTCCCGCGGTTGCGCATCGTCCACACGGTGCGCGATCCGCTCGACACCTGCCTGTCGGTCTGGTTCCAGCAACTGGACGATTCACTGGGTT
>CAUJIL010000178.1 GCA_963204845.1 Pseudomonadota bacterium
GGCGGCGGCGGCGGCAAGGGGCAGCGCATCCTGTCCTCGCCGGAAGCCTTCGAGGGCAGGACGCTCGAGGAGCGCATCGGGAAGGCGGCGGCACGTGCCCCGGAGCGCGCGCGCGAGATTCTCGCCGAGGTCAAGGCGCTCGGCGTCGGCGACAACAAGAACATCCTGATCGAGCTCAACATCGAGACCACGCGCCACCAGGAGATCCAGGTGATCGGCAACGGCGCCTGGGCGACCACGCTCGGCGGCCGGGACTGCTCGCTGCAGATGCACGAGCAGAAGCTGCTCGAGGTGTCGGTGACCGAGGAGGAACTGGCGCTGGCGATCGCCGCGGCCGAGGCCGGCGGGCGCGCCGAGGAAGCCAAGGTGCTGCAGAGCGACCTCGCGATCCTGCGCCGCATGGAGGACGAGGCCGCGCGTTTCGGTGCGGCCGTCGGGCTCGATTCGGTCTCTACCTTCGAGTGCATCGTCGAGCGCGATCACCACTTCTTCATGGAGATGAACACGCGGATCCAGGTCGAGCACCGCGTGACCGAACTCTGCTACGGGCTGCGCTTCGTGAATCCCGACGATCCCGCGGATGATTTCGTGGTCGAGTCGCTGGTCGAGGCGATGGTCCTGCTCGCGCGCCACAAGCAGCGCTTGCCGAAACCCGGCCGCGTGCACCGGCACAACGCCTCGGTCGAGGCGCGCATGAACGCGACCAACCAGGCGCTGCAGCCGCACGCCGGCGGCGTGATCCGCAACTGGTCCAACGCGATCGAGGGCGAGATCCGCGACGACCAGGGTATCAGCCTGCACAACCCCGATACCGACGTGTTCATGTCGTACACGCTGGCCGGAGCCTACGATTCGAACATCGCGTTGCTGCTCACCGTCGGCAACGACCGTCGCGACGTGTACCTGCGGCTGGCCGAGATCCTGCGCGTCACGCAGATCTCGGGCAAGGACCTCGCGACCAACCTCGAGTTCCACTACGGTCTGGTCAACTGGTTCATCGGCGCGGGGATCAACGCACGCCCCACCACGCGCTTCATCCTGCCGTATCTGACCGCGGTCGGACGGCTGCGCGATTGCGCGCACGGTATCGATCTCGACCACGCCTTCGCGCAGTTGCGGCGCGAGGCGCTGTCCGTGATCACCGACGCTGCCGCGCACAAGGCGCTCGCGGACTGCTTCGACCGCAAGCAGACGCTGCTGTTGCGCCCGATCCAGCAGCTGTTCGCCGAGCCACACTTGCTGTCGGGCTGGCTGAGCCGTTTCCGCGACAGCTTCGTGATCGCCGACGGTGCGCTGCAGTTCCGGCGCAACCCGCTCGAACTGCTGGCCGACACCTACCATTACCTGAATATGAACTGGCGCGCGTCCTGCCCGCCGGCGTACATGATCTGGGACCACGACAACGCGCTGTTGCAGGACGGGCTGGCGTTCTACCGCACGCTCGCCGGCCACCTCGGCAGCGCCGGCTGGGACGCGATGCGCGCCGCGCTCGCCGCAGGGGTCGCGCCGACGGGCTTCGACGCGCCGACCTGGGGCGCGGCACGCGCCGCTCACGCGGGTTACCAGGCGGCGCTCGAGTTGCTGCTGGTGCTGCCGTACATCGCGCGCGCCACCGATTTCTTCGATCTGCGCGTGAATGCGGACCTCTCCATCCACATCCCGGAAATGTTGCTGGTGCCGGAGCACCAGGCCGAGATGGCGAAGGTGCTGGTGCCCCCGCTGGTGGCGAAGTCCGACGAGATTCTTGCCGCCAGCGGTGGCATGTTCTATCCGCGCGAGGCGCCCGGTGCGCCGGAATTCGTGCGCGAGGGGCAGCACTTCGAGCAGGGTGATCCGCTCTACATCGTCGAGGTCATGAAGATGTTCAACAAGATCTATGCGCCTTTCGCCGGTACCGTCGAAAAGGTGCTGGTCGCTGGCGAGGGCGTGATCATCAAGAAGGGTCAGCCGCTGTTCAAGGTGGTTCCCGACGAGCGCATCGTCGAGCAGACCCCGGAAGAAAGGCAGCAGCGCCGGGTGGCGGCGACCGCACAGTTCCTCGGCGCGCTGGAGGACAGGGCATGATCACCGGACTGGACCATATCGCGATCGCGGTTCCCGACCTGGAACGCGCGATACGCCGCTTCATGGACGATTTCGGACTGCCGTACGAGGGCACCGAGGAGGTCGAGTCGGCGCGCACGAGCACGGCGTTCTTCCCGCTGCCGCCGACCAGCATCGAACTGGTGCACCCGCTGCGCGGCGAGGGCCCGATCGCGAAGTACCTCGAGAAGAAGCCCGGGGGCATCCACCACCTGTGTTTCCGCAGCGACGACATCGACGCCGACGTCGCCCGCCTGCAGGAGAAGGGCTACCAGTTCCTCAGCGACGCGCCTGGACCCGGCGCGCACGGCTGCCGCGTGATCTTCATCCACCCGAAGAGCTGCGACGGGGTGTTGATCGAACTGAGCCAGCCGCCGGCCGAGCACTGAGCGCGGCCGCCGGGCCCTCCCTCGCCGGCGATGCGTGACCGGGCGCACAGCCACGGCTCGCCGCCGTCTGCTATACAGGGTATGTGCGGCAGAAGGCAGGGGGGCGGAAACCATGATCGGGCAGGCAGAGGCCAAGGCCGCGGGTACGGCTACGTCGCCGACGGCGTTGCTGCAGGCGCTGGCCGCGCTGGCCCGCGAGGCGGTGCTTCCGCTGCTCGACGGCATGTTCGCCGCCTGCGACGGCATGCTGTTCGACCTTGCCCGCACGGCGGCCGGCACGCTCGATGAACAGCGTCTGCTCGACTTCCGGCGCGAACTGCAGCGCAAGCGCGAGGCGATCGCGGCACGTTTCGTCGCGCAGTTGACGGCGGAATTCGGGCATTTCCAACGCCCGCCGGTGGTTCCCGGTGCGATCGGTATCGAGCAGCTCACGCTGGTGCCGCCCGAGCAGATCGAGCGCCAGCTGTTCGTGGCCGGCGGCGTGACGCGTGCGCGCAGCGAGGCACACCTGCTGCTCGCCGAGCTCCACGAGCGCATGCGTAGCCTTAGTCCGGCGGCGGCCGGGGTCGACGCGGCAGGCAATCCCCTCGATCCGGGCCGGATCGCACAGGCCTTCCTCGACGCCTGCGAAGGCATCGAGAGCGACATGAAGTGCGTGCGGCTGCTGTGCCAGCAGTTCGATGCCCACGTGCTGGGCCGGCTGGATGGTTTCTACCGGCGTTCCAACGAGGTGCTGATCGACGCGCGGGTGCTGCCGTTGGCCGGCGCCACGGTCGGGCGCGGCGCCACGGCCGCACGCCGCGTGCCCGAGACAGTCGCTGCAGGGGAGCAGCGGGCCGAAAACGGGATCCGCGACACGACCCGCCGCGACGCCGGATTCGTTGGTGGCGCCACCCACGGTGACGGGTTCGGGGAATTGTCCGCGCTGCTCGCGCGGGTGCGTGGCGCCGGCGCACCGCTGGCATTCGCGCGGATTCCGGCGGCCAGCGCGGAATCGTTCACTGACGCGGTACCCGTGCGCGGTGGTGAACTCGCCGCGCTGCTCGGCGATCTGCAGGCCGAGGCGGGCTGGTTCGGCACCGCTGCCGGCGCACCGGTCGACATCCGGGGGGCGCTGGGTGCGATCGCGGCACGTAGTGGCACGCTGCCGCTCGGCGCCGGCGACCGCGATGTGGTCGACATCGTGACGCTGATCTTCGACACCGTGGCCGACGACCCGAACCTGCCGCTCGCGATCCAGGTGCTGGTTTCGCGCCTGCAGCTGCCGGTGCTGCGGCTCGCGCTGCTCGATCGCGGCTTCTTCGGTGACCGCGCGCATCCGGCGCGCCAGCTGATCAACGCGATCGCGCGTGCCGGGCGCGGCTGGGACGGCCACGACCAGGAGTCGCAGGATGCGCTGCTCGGGCAGATCCGGGCGCTGGTCGAGGCGCTGACCGCCGATCCGCGCGCCGATCGCGAGGCCTTCGCGCGCGCGCTGCAGCAGCTGCAGGAGTGCGTGGACCGCGCCGAACAGCGCGCCATCAAGCTCGAACGCCGCACCAGCGAGAAGGCGGTGGCCGAGGCGCGGCTCACGGCGGCGCACGAGGCCGTGCACGCGGTGATGCGCCAGAAGCTCGACGGGCGCGAGCTTCCGGTCGCGCTGCTCGGTTTCCTCGAGAATGACTGGACGCGGGTGCTGCAGCTGTTCTTCCTGCGCAACGGTCCCGACAGTCCCGAGTGGCTGGACGCGGTGGCGATGCTCGACGACCTGCCGCGTTCGCTGGTGCCGCCGGCGGACGCGCTGGGGCGCGGCGCGCTGGCGCGTGCGCTGCCGGCGCTGCACCGGCGCATCGATGAGGCGCTCGAACACACCCAGGGCGACACCGTCGAGGCGCGCTCGCGCGTGGAGGCGATCCGTGAGCTGCACCGCCAGCTGCTCGAATCGCCAGCGCCCGTGGCGGCGCAGGTGGCGCCGATCGAGCGCGCACGCATCCAGCCGCCGCCACCGATCCCGTCGCGCGCGAGCGATGCGGGCGAGGCGCGGGCGCCGCTGGTGCAGGAGCCGCCGCGCGCGGTGCTCAGCCTGGAGTCATTGCAGCGCGCCGACGCGATCCCGCTCGGCGCCTGGTTCGAATTCTCCGACGGCAATGGCAGCGCGCGCCGCTGCAAGCTCTCGGCAAGGATCGAGGAGACGCGCATGCTGCTGTTCTGCGACCGCGGCGGCCGGCTGCTGCGCGAGTCCTCGCGCAAGGCCTTTGCCTACGCGCTGCAGACCGGAACGTGGCGCCTCATCGAGGACGGACCACTGCTCGATCGCACGCTGGAGCGCATCGCTGGCAATCTGCGCCGCCAGGCGGGCACTGGGTGAAGCCGGGCGCCGCGTGCATGCTGCCGCATATCGACCGTTGAGGCGCTGTTGGCGCCCCTTTAAACTCGGCACCTACGCGGCGC
>CAUJIL010000179.1 GCA_963204845.1 Pseudomonadota bacterium
CCCAGCGCGTCGAGCACGATCGATTTGCCCGCGCCGGTCTCGCCGGTGATCACCGTGAGCCCCGGCTCGAGCTCCAGCTCGAGCGCAGGGATCAGCGTGTAGTTGCGAATCGACAGATGGTTCAGCATCGCTCGCACCGTGGGTCCGGGCCGCGCCCGGACACGCTTTCGTAGATCCGGGCTGCGCCCGGACATGTGTTCGTAGATCCGGGCTGTGCCCGGACAGGTGTTCGGCCACAGGCCGAACCTACGCGGACATTCGCTCGCCCGTAGCTCCGGGCTGTGCCCGGACATGCTTTCGTAGGTCCGGGCTGTGCCCGGACAGGTGTTCGGCCACAGGCCGAACCTACGGCATGTTCGGGCACGGGGCGAACCTACCGCAACATCTCCTTGAACTTGTCCCAGGCGCCGGGGTCGGCGTCGCGGTACTCGAACGCCGAATCCGGCACGCGCCACTGCGACATGTCCATGACCTGGTCCCAGTGATCGCGCACGTCCTCGACGGTGTCGTCCTTGCCGCCGCGGTAACCATCGTTCACGCCGAGGAACGCGCGATACACCCGCCCGCCGCCGATCACCAGGATCTCGCCGCTGCACGGCGCCTCGTCGTGGCACAGGAGCGCCACCGCGGGCGCCACGCAATGCGGCGGAAAGTTGATCTTCTGCGACTGCGCGTAGGCTTCGCCGGCCGCGTGCGCCAGCCGCCCGTAGGCGATCGGCATGATCACGTTGACCTTCACGTTCCTGCCGGCCATCGCCGCGGCCACCGCCAGCCCGCGCGTCATGCCGATCACCGCCGCCTTGGTGCCCGGATAACTGATCCCGGACCCCATCCCGAACACCGACCCGGAGGACACGTTCACGATGCGCCCGAAGTCCTGGTCGAGCATGCGCTGCCACACCGCCCGCGTCACGCGCATCGTGCCGCCGGCGGCCACCGACATGTCGAACTCGTAGTCCTCGTCGCTCAGCGTCGCGAGGCTGCCGCCGCGCACCACGCCGGCGTTGTTGATCAGGATGTCGATGCGGCCCCAGGCGTCGAGCGCCTGCGCGACGATCGCGTTCGCCCCGTCCGTGCTGCTCACCGAGTCGCCATTGGCGATCGCGGTGCCGCCGGCGGCGCGGATTTCCTCGACCACGGACTGCGCCATGCTGCCGCTCGCGCCACGCCCGCTACCGTCGCAGCCCAGGTCGTTGACCAGCACGCGCGCCCCCCGGCGCGCCAGCAGCAGCGCGTACTCGCGGCCCAATCCCCCGCCGGCGCCGGTAATAACGGCAACCCGGCCATCGAAGCGCATCTCGGGCATCGGCAGCCCCCCGGTGTGATCGGCTCGCGCGCGAATCGCGCAGCCGCCGCGGAACATAACCGCGAACGTCGCCGGACGGAAGATGCGTCGCATGGGAACCGGATCGCGGCGGCGCGGTGCTAGAATCGGCGAGGCCGCCCCCCGGCGCGGCAGTGTGGAGGTGCCTGACGCGATGAACGGCGTGTCGATTTCCGAACGGCAGCAGCTGCTGTTGCGCACCCTCGTGGGTTTGTACATCCGCGGCGGGCAGCCCGTGGGTTCGCGCACGCTGGTGCAGCACAGCGGCGTGTCGGTGAGCCCGGCCACCGTGCGCGCGCTGATGGCCGACCTCGAAAACCGCGGCTACGTGGCCACCCCGCACACCTCGGCGGGGCGCGTCCCGACCGCAAAGGGGTACCGGTTGTTCATCGACACGCTGATCACGATGCAGCCGCTGCCCGCGGACGAGATGCAGGCGCTGAAGGCGCAGCTCGGCCCCGACAAGACCACGCCGGAGCTGCTCGCGGCGACCTCGAACCTGCTGTCGGTGATCACCCACCAGGCGGGCCTGGTGACCGTGCCGCGCCAGGACGAGGTCACGCTGCGCCACGTCGAGTTCCTGCCGCTCGCCGGTTCGCGCGTGCTGGTGATCCTGGTGCTGAACGAAAAGGAAGTGCAGAACCGCATCATCCACACCGAGCGCGAGTACGAGGAACACGAGTTGCGCGCCGCGGCGAATTTCGTCAACGCGCATTTCACTGGCCGCGGACTCGATGCGATCCGCGACGATCTGCTGACCGCGCTGCACAAGACGCGCAAGAAGATCGACGGCCTGCTCGAGGCCGCGATGGACATCGCCAGCCGCGCGCTGGTCACCGAGGACAGGAAGAAGGACGCCGCTTATGTCGTCGCCGGGCAGTCGCACCTGCTCGACGCCGCATCGGCCGACAACATGAAGCGGCTGCGCGAACTGTTCGATGCCTTCCAGCAGCAGAAAGACATCCTGCACCTGATGGAGCGCAGCGCGCGCGCCGACGGCGTGCAGATCTTCATCGGCGAGGAGGCGGGCTACGAGCCGCTCGTGGATTTCAGTCTGGTCACCGCACCGTACCAGGACGGCGGTCGAACGGTCGGCGTGATCGGCGTGATCGGCCCCACGCGCATGGCCTACGACCGCGTGATCCCCGTCGTCGACGTCACCGCCCGCATGCTCACCGCCGCCCTCCGCGCGTAGGTTCGGCCTGTGGCCGAACATTGTGGATGTCCGGGCACAGCCCGGACCTACGCGAACAATGCCCGTAGGTTCGGCCTGTGGCCGAACATTTCTGCGTAGGTTCGGCCTGTGGCCGAACATTGTGGATGTCCGGGCACAGCCCGGACCTACGAAATCGTCCGGGCACGGCCCGGACGGGCGTGCGAACCCCCGCGACGTCCGGTCCCGATCAGAAACTCTTGCGCACCTGCAGCGCGTAGGTGCGTGGCATGTTGATCACGCCGAACTGCCCGCCCTGGAGCAGGTCGTTGTCCTGCCGCAGGATCAGCTTGCGCTCGTCGGTGAGGTTGTTGCCCTTGAGCGCCACCATCCAGCCGCTGTCCTCGTGGCTGAATGACACGCGCGCGTCGAGCAACTGCATGCTCTCGGCCCCGAACTCGTTCGAGATGACCGTGGTGGACTTGTCGCGGAACGTGTAACCGGCGTACGCGTCCATGTCCCAGCCGCCGCCCAGTCCCTGCGTGAACTCGAGGTAGACCGTGCCCGAGTAGTCCGGTGCGCGCTGCAACGTCTCGCCGCTCAGGTCCTGGCCGTCCAGGCAACCCGCCGGGTCCGCCGCACGCTGGAACGGCCCGCAGGGCGCGTTCTCGAAGTCCTCGTACTCGGCGTTCAGCCACGCGAGGCTGCTGCCGACCGTGAGGGTGTCCGTCAGCCGCCACGCGCCATCCAGTTCGATACCTTCGGTGACCGCCTTGGCGGCGTTGGTGGTCACGATGACGCCGGTGGTATCGGAGCGCGCGACCTGCAGGTCGTCGAAGGTCACGTGGAACACCGCGATGTTCAGCCGCCCCCGGCCGTCGGCCAGATCCATCTTCGCGCCCGCCTCGAACGCGATCGAGTCCTCCTCCTCGACCACCTTGTCGGCAATCACCAGCGTGTTGCCGGCGTTGTTGAAACCGCCCGACTTGTAGCCGGTGGCCGCCGTCACGTACAGCATCGTCGCGTCGTTCATCTGGTACTGCAGCTTGGCCGACCACGTCAGGTACTCGTCGTCGCGATTCAGTGGCTGAATGGTCTGCTGTCCGAAGAACGTCGTGCCGCCGTCCTCGATATAGACGCCCGAGGGGCTGTCGTAGTCGCCGCCGAAGACGAGTTCGAGCCCTACGAAATCCTCGAAGTCCTTCTTCTCCTTGCCGAGCCGCAAGCCGGCGGTCGCAATCCATTGCTCGTTGAAATTGAAGGTGCCCTCGAAGTAGCCGGAGTAGGACTCGACCTTCTCGACGTCGCCGTTGCGGGCCAGCAAGCCGATGCCGGACGCGGGCACATTGATGATCGCGCCGCCGCCGTCGTCCCACGGCGTTTGCACCATTTTCAGATCGTCGTAGTAGATGCCCGCCACCCAGTGGAACGTCCGGTCCGTCGGTGACTGCACGCGCAGTTCCTGGCTCCAGAATTCCCCGGTGTCGCCTTCCTCGCCGCGCAGGCCGATGATGTCGAGCGCACCGCCGCTGAACTCCATCACGCGCTGCGCTTCCCAGTCGGCATAGCCCGTTTGTGCCGTCAGCGTGTAGCCACTGAGGTCCCATGCGAACACCAGCGAGCCGAGGTCCGTGAGATTCTGCTGGCGGGGGTCATCGGCCACGAAGCTGAAATCGCCGGTGCCGTTGACGCGTTGCGTGCGGTCGATGTCGTAATCCTCGCCGGCGGCACGGTACAACTTGTTCAGCAAGTTCGGCACACCCGGCAGGAAGGGCCTTGGACCGCGGCCTACCAGCTGGATCGTGTGTCCTTCGGTCGAGTGGTCGATCTGTTCCCACTTCAGGTTCGCACGGAAGCAGTCGTTCGGCTGCCATTGCAATTGCACACGGTAGGCCTGGCTGTCGATGCCGCCACCGTCGGGCGCGATGCCGACGTTGTGCAGATACCCGTCACGGTTCGCGGTGTAGACCGAGAGGCGCCCGCTCAGCGTATCGACGAGGGGACCCGAGACCACGCCCTCGATCTGGTAGGCGTCGAAATTGCCGACCTCGCCGCTCACGTAGCCCGACAGCTCCTCGGTCGGGCGTGCCGTGACCACGTTGATGGCGCCGGCGATCGTGTTGCGTCCCCACAGCGTTCCTTGCGGCCCGCGCAACACCTCGATGCGCTCCATGTCGTAGAACGGGTTCTGCGTCACGCCGCGCGGACGCGCGAAGGAAATGCTGTCGATGTAGAGTCCCACCGAAGGCTCGATCGACTCGATCCCCGGACTGCCGAGGCCGCGCATCGCGATGTTCGCGGTGGCGCCGCCGTCTTCGATGAACAGGTTCGGCGTGCGCACGGCGAGTCCGGCCAGCTCCGCAATGCCTTTCTTCTCGAGCGTGGCGGCCGTCTCCACCGCCACCGAGATCGGTACGTTCTGCAGGCTCTGTTCACGCCGCTGGGCCGTGACGATGATCTCGTCGAGCGCCAGGCGGTCGGACTGCGCGGCAGCGTGTTCGATGCCGCCCGCGGTGCTGATCGCAAGCAGCAGGGCGGATGTGACGGGATGACGTGTGTGTTTCATATCGATACCCTCGGAGTTGTAGTTTTACGAAGGCGCGTAGACCGTGCATGCGGTGTACGTGCTTGCATCATAGGCCACGCCTCCGCGGCTGGCGACGTCGAACCGGCTTCCGGGCGCGGCGAACCGGCGCTGGATTGGCGCAGATCCGGCCACCGCGCAGGGTGCCTGCAGGCGCTTGTGGTCCGCGTTCGATCGTCGCAAACTCAGTTCAGAAACCACGAACGATGCGGACGGAGCTGACGCCATGAGCCGATGGAACCGTGACGAGATCGACGCGTGCTTCAGGCGCTTCCTGGACATCACCGACCGGGTGTTCATCGAGGGTGATCTGGAGCCCTGGGTGCAGTGCTTCACCGAGGACGCGACGTACCGCGACCTCGGGTACGGCTTCAACGGCGGCTGGGACAGCGAAATCCGCGGTCGCGATACGATCCGCACCTGGATCAACGGCCACTTCGCGACCTTCCCCAACAACCAGATGAGTTTCTGGCCGGTGCCGTGGTATGTGATCGACGAGGAGCGCGGCTGGGTGATCTGCGAGTGGCGCAACCGGATGCGCGACCCCGGCAACGGCATGGTGTTCGAGGAGAAGAACTACACGCGGCTGAAGTACGCCGGCAACATGCAGTGGAGTTTCGAGGAAGACATCTACAACCCGCTGCGGATGCGCACCATGATCGAGCTCTGGCGGCACGAGCGTGCGCGTTGCGAAGCGGCGGGCCTGCCGCTGCCCGCACGGCTTCCCGAACAGGCGCGTGCGATGCACGAGGCGGTGTGGGAGCGTGACGTGAACCCCGGCTATTCCCGCGCCGAAATCGAGCAAACCCTGAAGCGTTTCGAGGATGCGGGCAACCGTGCCTTCCAGAGCAACGATCACAGCGAGTGGCTGCAGTTCTACACGCCGGACGTGCAGTACCGTGAACTCGGCTTCGGGTTCGCGGGCGGCTGGGAAGACGAAATCAACGGACGCGAGGCCGTCGCGCAGTGGATAGGGCCGCACTGCAACGTGTGGCCCATCAACCGCATGGTCGAGTTCCCGATTCCCTGGTACGTGATCGACGAACGCCGTGGCTGGGTGCTGCTCGAATACCGCAACATCATGGCGGACCCCGGCGACGGCACCCCGCTCGAGACGCGCAGTTACACGCGCCTGAAATACGGCGGCAACGGGCAATGGCGTTTCGAGGAAGACATCTACAGCCCGCTGCGCATGCGCGCGATGCTCGACGCGTGGATCCTCTTGCACCAACGCGCCGCCAGGTGATCGCGCGCCCCGTCCCCGCCCGGACCTACAACCACACGCAATCCCAATGCGGATAATCCCCGACGCGGGCCGCCAACCCCGCGCGCACCGGATTCGCGACGATGTAACGCGCGATCTCCAATCGGTCCTCCTCGCGCCGCAGTGCATGGTCGTGGAAATGCGGCTGCCAGACCCTGCCGCGGCCGCCAATGCGTCGTATCCGCTTCGCGGCTCTGCCCTTGACCGTACGCATCAGCGCGCCCAGGTCGGTGTGCGTGTCGAGGCGCAGCAACGCATGCAGATGATCCGGCATGATCACCCACACCAGCCATTCGCCCAGTCCTTCGGCCTGCGTTTCGCGCAGCACGGCGCACAGCGCTCGTGCGTGGGTGAATGAGGCGAACACCGGTTCGCGATTGAAGGTGACGGTGGTAACGAGGTATTCCTGTCCGGGCGCCGAATGGCGCGCCTTCCAGAGGCTGGAGTAACTCATGGCTCACGTCCCTGTGACCGAGTGTCGACGCATCATACATCGATCGATCCGACCGATGTCCCGTAGGTTCGGCCTGTGGCCGAACATTTCTGCGTAGGTTCGGCCTGTGGCCGAACATTCCTGCGTGGGTTCGGCCTGTGGCCGAACGAATGTCCGGGCACAGCCCGGACCTACAGGAACGATGTCCGGGCACAGCCCGGACCTACGGCCGGGCGGCACACCGGCTTCGATTCACCGCACGGCGGCGCCGCCGTCGACCGACAGGATCTGTCCGGTGATGAAGGAGGCGCGGTCCGACAGCAGGAACACCACCGCCTCGGCCACCTCGCGCGGCTCGCCCATGCGTCCCATCACCGAGGTTCGCGCCAGCGCGTTGGCCATCTTGGGATTGTCCTCGAACAGCTTGTCCATCGCGGGTGTGCGGATCGGCCCGGGCGACACGGCGTTTATCCGCACGCCCAGCCGGCCGCATTCCGCCGCTGCGCTGCGCGTCAGCGTGTTCACTCCGCTCTTGGCTGCCGCGTACGGCGCGTTGTTGACCAGTCCGCGCAGCGACGCGTTCGAGGAGATGTTCACGATCGCCCCACCGCACTCGAGCATCGCACCGATCTCGTGCTTCATGCACAGCATCGTGTTCGTCATGCAGTGGCGGACGATCGCGTCGTAGTGCGCCTGTTCGAACTCGTGGAGCGGACGTTCGTTGCCGGTCTGGCCGGCGTTGTTGCACGCGATGTCGATGCCGCCCCACAACTCACGCACGGTCTGCACCATCCGAATCACGGACGGTTCGTCCGACACGTCGCAGGCCATCGATTGCGCAACGCCACCGGCAGCGCGGATCTGCGCGGCGGCTTCCTCGGCGCCGTCGGCATTGATGTCGACGACCAGCACGCGCGCGCCTTCCTCGGCCATGCGCTCGGCGATCACCCGGCCGATGCCGCGCCCCGCGCCGGTCACCAGTCCGCACTTGTTCTCCAGCAGTCGTTGCATCGATTCCTCCTGCGTAGGTTCGGCCTGTGGACGAACATTTTTCATGTCCGGGCACAGCCCGGACGACGAGAACATGTCCGGGCACAGCCCGGACCTACGAGAACATGTCCGGGAGCAGCCCGGATTTACGTGTATTCGTTGAACGCGCGGATCAGGCGGCGCCAGGTGGCGGGATCGCCTTTCTCGGGCTCGCCGAAATAGATCAGCACCTCGTCGAGCATGTCGCCGTACTTCTCGTGCAGCAGCCGGGGGATGTCCTCGTAGAGTCCCTCGACGGCGAACTCGGCCACCATCTCGTCGGAGATCTCCGCGGGCATCTTGTCCCACTGGTTCGTGCGCGACTTCTCGAGCAGGCGCTCGAAGGTGTCGTCCCAGTTGTGCGCCTGGAACATCTTCTTGTAGTGGCTGGTCGCGCCGTAGAACGCGATCATGCCGCGCACGCGCTCGCGCATCGCGTCGATCTCGCGCTGGTTGCCGCCCATCACGGCCATCACCGGCGCGGTGATCGTGAAGTCGCTGCGCTGGCGGCCCGCGTTCGCCAACCCCTGCTCGATGTTGTCGATCACGTTCTCCTTCAGCGTCGGCGCGGTGTGGAATCCGTGGCAGTGGAAACCGTCCGCCACCTCGCCGGCCATGCGGCAGTTCCACGCGTTGACGGCGCCCACGAAGATCGGTGGCGGCGGCACGTCGAGCGGGCCCGGGTCGAACATCGGCGTCATCAGGTCGAAGCGGAAGAACTCACCCTCGAACTCGAGCTTGCTGCGGTTCTGGAAGCAATCCCAGATCGCACGGATCGCCAGGATGTACTCGCGCAGCTTCGGGCCCGGGCGGTTCCATTCCAGCCCGAAACGCCGCTCGTTGTGCGCCTTGACCTGCGTGCCAAGCCCGAGGACGAACCGGCCCTGGCTCGCGCGCTGCAGATCCCACGCGGTGTAGGCCAGCACCATCGGGTTGCGCGGGAAAGCGAGCGCGACCTCGGGCCCGAGCTTGATGCGGCTGGTCGCCGTCGCGGCCACCGCGAGTTGCAGAAACGGATTGTGCTTGCGTTCGGAGATGTACAGGCTTTCGAAGCCCATCTCCTCGATGCGCCGCGCCGGGTCCGCCACGTCGCGCAGATCGTCCACGACGAGGTTGGTGCTGAGTTTCATAGGGTGGCTCCATCGTAGGTTCGGCCTGCGGCCGAACGAATTTCCCGGCACAGCCCGGACCAAGTGCGCCAGCGAGCGCACCAAATCAGCGACGTGAAAGTCGTCGTCGGCGGTGGTT
>CAUJIL010000180.1 GCA_963204845.1 Pseudomonadota bacterium
GTTCACGCTGAGCGTGAATGCCGGCGTCCACGCCTGTTACAGCGAGGCGGCCGACGCCCCGGCCGGCACGTTCCTGCCGTGGCGGGTCGACGACGTGGACTACATCGGCCACGCGGCGCGCGCGCTGCCGGCAGGAGGTGCCTGATGCGCCTCCCGCGTTTGCCCTCCCGCTTCCCCCTGCTCTGCCTTGCGTTGCTGGCGATGCTCACGCTGGCGTCAGTGGCGCCGGCCGAGGACCCGGCGCGCCCGCGCGTGGCGGTGATCTTTCCGCAGGTGCGCGAACCGTACCGGGCCGTGTTCCGTTCGATCACCGAGGGCATCGCCGCGGGATCGGCGCGGAGCCAGGTGCTCGAGATCGCGCCAGGCGACGAACCCGACGCCCTCGCGCAGCGCCTCGGCGCCGAGCCGCTCGATGCCGTGATCCTGCTCGGCAAGCGCGGTCTCGACCTCAGCGCGCAGCTGAAGGTGGACACGCCGCGCATCGTCGGCGCGGTATTTGCGCAGCCGCACGAGGTCGCCCCGGGCGTCACGGTCGTGTCGCTGGCGCCGGCGCCGCGGCTGCTGTTCGCGAAGCTGCGCGAACTGGCACCGTCGGTACGACGCATCAACGTGGTACACGGCGCCGATACCAACGACTGGCTGATCGAGCGCGCGCGCCAGGACGCGGCGCAGGCCGGCTACGAACTGATCACGCAGCGCATGGAAACCATCCGCGACGGCGCCAACGCGTACCGCGAGCTGCTGCCGCGCATGCAGTCGCCCGAGGAAGCGCTGTGGCTGCCGCAGGCCTCGCCGTTCCTCGACGAGTCTTCGGTGTTGCAGATGGTGTTACGCGCGGCGTGGGACCGCAACCTGGTGGTGTTCTCGAGCAACCCCTCGCACGTACCCAAAGGAGCGCTGTTCGCGCTGTTCCCGGACAACGCCGAGCTCGGACGCCACCTCGCCCGCCAGGCAGCGCGCCCGGCGCCGGCCGCGCCCTCGCTGCAGGCGCTCGAGCAACTCGACACCGCGATCAACATCCGCACCGCCGACCACCTCGGACTCGGCCTGGACGCGCGCGACCCCCGTTTCGACATGGTTTTCCCGAACCGCTAGGTACCGGAAGGAGCACGTCCCGATGCCAGGCAGACAGATCCGCAGCATGAGCCTGCAGCAGCTGATCGCGATCAGCTTCACGGCCTGCGTGCTGCTGCTCGCCTTTGCCTCGAGCATGGTGATTTCGCGCCAGTCCGGCGACACGGTGCAGCGACGCCTGCTCGACGAAGGGATGCGGCTGGTCGAATCGCTGGCCCGGCAGAGCACGCTGGTGCTGCTCTACGAGGACTCCGGCAGTGCGTCGGAGCTGGTGACGAGTTTCCTGAACTTCCCCGACATCCACGGTGTCGAGATCGTGTTCGCCGACGGCCGCCGGCTGTATGCGAGCGAGTCGCTGGCCGGCGCGCCGCCGCCGTCCCTCGCGATCCCGCAGGCACCGCAACTGGTGCGGGAAACCCGCCGCGAGTGGGTGTTCTCGGCGCCGGTGTTCTCCGGCGAACAGGGCTCCGACTCACCCTTCGCCGGAGCCAGCGCGGCGAAACGCGAGATGATCGGCGCCGTACGGCTGGTGATGTCGCGCCAGACACTGTCGAGCATGAAGTCCGAGATCGTACGCGCCAGCCTCGCGGTGGCGGTGGTGCTCTCGGCGCTGCTGCTGCTGGTGCTGCTCGGCATCACGCAGCGCCTGACGGTGCCGATGCGCAACCTCTCGGCCGTGATGCGTCGCGCGCAGTCCGGCGAGCAGGACGCGCGCGCCACGCTCGAGGGCACGCGCGAGATCGTCGACATGCAGCGTGCGTTCAACACCATGATGGAGGTGCTGCGCAACCGCGAGCAGGCGATCGCGCTGGCGCGCGACCAGGCGCTGGCGCAGGAGCGCGCGGCGCAGCAGGCGCGCGATCGCGCGATCGAGCAGGAACGCATCGCGCAGGAGGCGCGCGACCGCGCGATCGAGCAGGGCAAGGCGCTGAAGATCGCCCGCGACCAGGCGCTCGACTCGGCGCGCGCGAAGGGCGAGTTCGCCGCGACCGTCAGCCACGAGCTGCGCACGCCGCTGAACGGCGTGATCGGCATGCTCGACCTGATCGGCGAGATGGACCTCACCGGCCGCCAGCTCGAGTACGTGCGCACCGCGCGCAATTCGGCCGACATGCTGCTGAACCTGATCAACGACATCCTCGCCTTCTCGAAGATCGACGCCGGCAAGACCACGCTGGAGGTGATCGAGTTCGAGCTGCGCGAGAAGATCGAGGAAGTGCTCGCACTGGTCACGCCGCAGGCGCAGAACAAGGACCTCGAACTCGCATACGTGGTCGATCCCGACATACCGGCAAGCCTGCTCGGCGATACCCACCATCTGGGGCAGGTGCTGCTGAACCTGCTGGGAAACGCCGTGAAGTTCACCGACGTCGGCACGATCGCGGTGCGCGTTGCGTTGCGCGACGAGGACGAGGTGCACCTGCGGCTGTGCTTCGAGGTCGCCGACACCGGCATCGGCATCGCGCCGGAGGCGCAGAAGCGCATCTTCGATGCGTTCTCGCAGGAGGACAGCTCGACGACGCGGCGCTTCGGCGGTACCGGGCTGGGACTCGCGATCTGCCGCGAACTCGTGCGCCTGATGGGCGGCGAGATCGGGGTGCGCAGCACCCCCGGGCAGGGCAGCTGCTTCCACTTCGAGCTGCCGTTCATCCGCCCGCGCGACACCGCGCAATCGCGCCCGCTGCTGCCACTGGCGCGCACCGCGCACATCCTGCTCTGCGACGACAACCCGCTGGTGCGCGAATCGCTGCAGACGATGCTGGCCGGCGAACGCGTGAAGCTCGTCACCTGCGCCGGCGCGCACGAGGCGATCGCCGCGCTGAACGAGGCGCGCGTGGCGGAGCACTTCGACGTCGCGATGGTAGACGAGACGCTGATCGACGCCGGCGCCACGGAGTTCATCGACGCCCTCGCGCACGGCGCGCGCCAGTTCGTGCGCCTTGGCGTGCGCCCGCGCGCCGACGGCCACTGGCTGCCGCGGCTGCCGGTCGCGCAGGCGCTCGGCAAGCCGCTGCGCCGCAACGCGCTCGCCGACTGCCTGCGCGCGCTGCTGGCCTCGCAGCTGCCGGCCCCGCGCCAGACCGCCGCACGCGACTCCGGCCCGGGCCGCGAGAGCTTCGGCGGCGTGCGCGTGCTGGTGGTGGAGGACAACCGCGCCAACCAGGAAGTCGCCATCGGGATGCTCGAGCGCCTCGGCTGCGAGGTCGTGATCGCGGCCGATGGCGCCGAGGCGCTCGAGGCGATCGCCCTCGCGCGCTTCGACCTGGTGCTGATGGACTGCCACATGCCGCGCATGGACGGCTACGAGGCGACGCGCCGGATCCGGGCCGCGCAGGCGCCCTACAGCGATGTCACGATCGTCGCGATGACCGCCAACGTGCAGAAGAGCGCGATGGAGCAGTGCCACGCGGCCGGCATGAACGATTACCTGTCCAAGCCGGTGAAGCTCGCGGTGCTGCGCGACATGCTGAACCGCTGGATCGAGCCCGAGGAAGGCACCGCCGAGCAGGCGCACCCGGCGGTTGCGCGCCAGGGAATCGGCAACTTCGTGATCGACAAGACGTATCTCGCGGAGCTGCGCGAGCAGATCGGCGACGCCGCCGACCGCATGATCGTGGCCTTCCTCGAGGACCTGCCCGGCTACCTCGAGCAGTTGCACCGGGCGCTCCAGGCCCAGGACATGGGCGAACTCGCACAGCTCGCGCACACGATCAAGGGCGCGGCCGCCAACGCCGGTGCCGGACGCCTCGCGCAGAAGGCGCAGCAGCTCGAGCGCGAGGCACGCGGCGGCACCCGCGCCGCCTGCGACGACCTGGTCTCGGGCCTGGTCTACGAATCGAACCTGGTGCGCCACGTGCTCGGCGGCGGCGACGCGCGCGACGGCGCCGGGGCGCCGGCGCCGGTGGAGCGCCGCCGGCAGGCCGAGCGCCACTACCGCATCCTGGTCGTCGACGACGACCGCGGCTCGCGCTTCGCGCTGCGCGAGACGCTGGTCGGCGAGGGCTACGAGGTGCTCGAGGCGACCAACGGCCAGCAGGCCGTGCAGCTCTGCCGCCAGCACCTGCCGGACGTGGTGATACTGGACGCGGTGATGCCGGTGATGGACGGCTTCCAGTCCTGCGAGGTGATCCGCGCGATCCCCGAATGCGCGACGATCCCGATCCTGATCGTGACCGCGCTGCACGACGACGCCTCGGTCGACAAGGCCTTCGTGGCCGGCGCCACCGACTACATCAGCAAGCCGATCAACTACGCGGTGCTGCGCCGGCGCATCGACCACATGCTGCAGGTCTACAGCGCCGAGAAGCGCGTGCACCAGCTCGCCTACGTGGATTCGCTGACCGGGCGCCCGAACCGCACCCGCTTCAACGAACACATGGAGGCTCTGCTCGCCGACACCGCGCGCAACGAAAAACAATTCGCGCTGCTGTTCCTGGACCTCGACAACTTCAAGCTGGTCAACGACACGCTGGGCCACGAGGCCGGCGACCTGCTGCTGAAATACGTGGCCGAGCGCCTGAGCGGCTGCGTGCGCAAGGGCGACCTCGTCGCGCGCTTCGGCGGCGACGAGTTCTGCATCGTGCTCGACGGCGTGCGCACCTACGAGATGGTGCGCGCCATCGCCGAGAAGATCCACGAGCACCTGAAGCGGCCGTTCGTGTTCCTCGGCCGCGAGATGCTGCTCAGCATCAGCATCGGAATCGCGGTGTACCCGGAGCACGGCCGTGACGCCGGCGCGCTGCTGAAGGCCGCCGACATGGCGATGTACGACGCGAAGAAGGCGCATCGCGGCTACGGTTTCTACGAGCCGCACCTCGAGTCGGACAACCTGGACCGGCTCGAGCTCGAGAACGACCTCCGCAACGCGATCGCGCGTGACGAACTGCTGCTCTACTACCAGCCGCAGGAAGACCTCGCCAGCGGGCGCATCACCGGACTCGAGGCATTGATCCGCTGGCAGCATCCGAAGCGCGGGCTGGTCAGCCCGGCCGGTTTCATCCACCTGGCCGAGGAAACGGGGATCATCGAGGATATCGGCCACTGGGTGCTGTGCACGATCTGCGCGCAGATCAACGACTGGACCGAGCGCGGATTCGAGGCGCCGCGCGTCGCCATCAACCTCTCGGCGCGCCAGCTCGCGAACCCGACCATGGTCACCACGTTCTCCGAGATCATCGCCGACAGCCGGGTCCCGCGCGACCGCCTCGAGTTCGAGATCACCGAGAGCACGATCATGGAGCGGCCCGACGAGATGATCCAGATGCTGCGCGATCTGAAGGGCCTGGGTACGCGGCTGGCGATCGACGACTTCGGCACCGGCTACTCGTCCCTGAGCTACCTGAAGCGCTTCCCGCTCGATTACATCAAGATCGACCGCGCCTTCGTGTCCGACGTGATCGAGAACCGCATCGACGCCGACATCGTGCGCACCATCATCGCGCTGGCGCAGGCGCTGGAGGTGAAGGTGATCGCCGAGGGCGTCGAGACACCGCAGCAGCGGCAGTTCCTGAAGGACCACAACTGCCATTACGCGCAGGGCTACCTCCTCAGCAAACCGGTGCCCGCGGCCGAGATCGAGCGCAGTTTCCTGCTTCGCCGCGACAGCACGAACCTGCTGGCGTTCCCGAAGAGCTCCTGAAGCGCCGGCGGACCTGCGCGATGTCCCGAACAATGTCCGCGTAGGTTCGGCCTGTGGCCGAACACGTCCGGGCACGGCCCGGACCTACTGGACGATCCGGATCCAGTCGCCGGGCTGCGGTTCGCCGCGCGGATAGGCGCCGTTCAGCAGGCGCAGTTGCTCCTCCGCGTAGGAGCCCACCGGGCTCGCCGCCGCGAGCTGCGCAAACGTGACGCCCGGCTCCGCGCGCACCCAGCGCAGTTGCAACGCGAGCACCGCGTCGCGATCGGCCGGCCGCAGCGCGCGGAAACTGCCGATCGCCGAAACGAACAGCGCATCGTGCACCGAGGCCAGCGCCGCGTTCGTCGAGCGCCCCTCGAAAACGTAGGCTTACGGCCCGTGATAGACCACGCCCACGCGGCGCGGAGCGCCGCCGGCGGGATCCGCATAGCGCGCCGTGAACCCCTTCACGTCGTCGTTCCCGATCTCGCGCGCGTCGCTGCCGCCGCGCAGCTCGAGCATCGCGGCGGCGAACTCGGCCGGCGTCATCTCGGGCAGCGCGCGACGCACCGTCATCTGCAGCCGCGCCTCGCCGCCAGCGTCCTCGGCGAGCACGGTGGTCGCCCGGTTGACCACCTGCCAGCCGGTCGGGAAGGCGACCGTGAAACCCATCTTGCCGTTGTAGTAGCGACCGTCGACCACCGCCGCCGCGCCTCGCCGCTCGCCGAACTTCATGCCGTCGGTGACGCGGCGGAACTCGTCGGCGTCGATCGCCGGTGCCGCGCCCGGCGGAAGCTCTGCCGCCGCGGCCACGACTTCCTGCAGACGCTGGTCGTTGCGCGGGTGGGTCGAGAACACGCCGTGGTACACCGACGGCTGGCGTCCCTCGGCGCGCGCACGCACGCGAGCGAAACTCTCCTGCTCCTTCAGCGCGCCGAGCACCTCGACCATCGCCAGCGGATCGTAGCCGCTGCGCTGCATGAACTTCGCGCCCTCGCGGTCGGCCTCGAGCTCCATGTCGCGGCCGTAGCCGCGCACCATCGCCGTCCCGGCGGTGGCCGCCGCGTCCTGCGCCACGCTGCCGACCGCGCCGCTGCCGGTGCCGATCGCCGCCAGCACGCCGAGCGCCAGAGACGCCACCGAACTTGTCTTCGACATCACGTCCTGGCGCGAGGCGTGGCGTTCGGTGATGTGCGCGATCTCGTGCGCGAGCACCGCGGCGAGTTCGGCCTCGGACTGCAGGTGCAGGACCAGGCCACGATTGAGGTAGACGAATCCGCCCGGGGTCGCGAAGGCGTTGATGTCCGGGCTGTCGAGCACGGTGAACGTATATTCGAGGGCGGGGCGGTCGCTGTCGCGCGCGAGCCGGCTACCGATGCGGGTGACGTAGGCTCCCAGCGCCGCGTGCTCGTAGACGGGGATCTTCGCCAGGATCTCGTGGTGCATCTCGCGCCCGATCGCGATCTCCTTCTTCTCCGACATCGACCAACCGCTGATCGGCAGCACCGCGAGCAGCAGGAGCAGCAGCAGCGAACGCGCGTTCATGGCGCCGCGAACAGCTGGCGCAACTGCGCGCTGATGCCCTCGCAGGCAGCGGCGCGCACACGCGCGATGATCGGCACCGGAACGATCAACGCCGGCATGTACGACGTGCCCTCCGCCTCGGCGCTGATGGTCGCGATCGACTGCGACTGCTGCAGGTCCCATACGCTGGCCTCGTACTTCGACTCGTCGTCCCAGGTGCCGAAGCCGATGCAGCCGGCCCCTCCCGGTCCTACCGCGCAGGACACCGAGCCCGCCTTGTCGACCGTCTCGGTGCGACCATCCACCCACACGATGTAGCGCAAGCCCGTTTCCTGCATGCGCGCCGCGAACGCCGGCATGCGCATCAGGGCCGCGTAGCGCTTCAGGCTCATCGGCGCCGTGCGCGGCTCGAACCACGGGTAGAAACGGTTCATGAATTCGAGCTCGGGCAGCACGGTCGCCCCGGTGGCCTCGATGCCGCGCCCCACGCAGCGCACGAAGGCGGGTTCGGTCTCGTAGTCGCTGCTGTGACGGCGCCCGAGCACCACCACGCGTTCACCGTCGGCGATGGCTACCGGCGCGACGCGGCTCTCGTCGATCGTGGTGGTCGTGCACCCGGCCGCCAGCAGCAGCACCGCCAACGTGCCGGTTCGCAACAGCCTCTTCACAGCTCTCATCGGACCCTCCTTCGGCCCGGTCCATCATAGAACCGTGCCGGCGCGGCTGGCCAGCCGCGCGAGCGCCTCAGAGCAGCTTCTCGATCGCGGCGCGCAGCTCGGCGTCGTCCGGCGCGGTCATGCTCGAAAAGGTTGCCGCAACCTTGCCGTCACGATCGACCAGGTACTTGTGGAAGTTCCAGCGCGGGGCCTTGCTCTGGCGCGCCAACTCCGCGAACAGCGGATGTGCCTGCTCCCCCCGCACGTGGATCTTCGCGTACATGTCGAAGCTGACGCCATAATTCACGTAGCAGACCTTGGCGGCCTCGGCCTCGTCGTCGGCTTCCTGGCGGAAGTCGTCGCTCGAGAACCCGAGCACCCGCAGACCACGCGGCCCGTACTCACGGTGCAGCGCCTCGAGGCCCTTGAACTGACCGGTGAAACCGCAGTGGCTCGCGGTGTTGACGATCAGCAGCGGATGCCCCGCGTAACGCTGGCACAGGTCCACGTTCTCCTGCTTGCCGAGCGGGCGCATCTGATGCTCCAGCACGGCCGCGCACTCCGCCCGCGCCAGCAGCGGCAGCGCCAGCAGCACCCATACCCCCAGCCATCGTTTCATATCCCTGCCCTCCGTCCGGCACTCATCGCGTTCGGTTACGGCCCGACATGCGCCGCGGATCATCGGTCGCGGCCCGCAACGGTCCCGAACGCAGGCGCCCCAAGGCGATGCTCAGCCAGGCGCTTCGGACCAATCGATCAGCGCGAGCTGCCAGGTCACGAGAATCAGCAGGCCGAAGCCAATGCGATACCACGCAAATACCGCGTACGAGTGCCCGGCCACGAAGCGCAGCAAGGCGCGCACCGCGATCATCGCGAACACGAACGAGGTGACGAAACCGGCCGCGAACACCGGCAGGTCCGCGGCGAGGAACTGGTCGCGGTAGCGCCAGCCGGAGTACGCCGCGGCGCCAACCATGGTCGGCATCGCGAGGAAGAACGAGAACTCGGCGGCCGCGCGCCGCGACAGCCCGCACAGCAGGCCGCCGATGATCGTCGCGCCCGAGCGCGAGGTCCCCGGCACCAGCGCCAGGCACTGTGCGCAGCCGATCTTCAGCGCGTGCTTCCAGTCCATCGCGTCGATGTCGTCGACGTCCACGCGATGCACGCGCCGCTCGGCCCACAGGATCGCGACGCCGCCGACCACCAGCGCCATCGCGACCGTCGGCGGATTGAACAGGCGCGCCGTGATCAGATCGGAAAACAGCACGCCGAGCACCGCCGCCGGGGTGAACGCGAGCAGCAGATTGGCCGTGAAACGCTGCGCGCTGGCCGAGCGCGGCAGCTCGAGCACCACGCCCGCGATCCGCGCGCGGTACTCCCAGATCACGGCGAGGATCGCGCCGAGCTGGATGATGAGGTTGAACGCCGCCGCACGCCCGCCCGCGAAACCGATCAGGTCCGCGACGATGATCTGGTGCCCGGTGCTGGACACCGGGATGAACTCGGTCAGCCCCTCGACGACGCCAAGCAGCATCGCCTGCGCGATAGCCCACACATCCATGTCGGGGACGTTCAGCGCAGGTAGGCCTGTCCGCCGTCGAGCGGCAGCGTGTGCCCCGTGATATACCGGGCGTCGGGGCCGCACAGGAACACGACCGCGCGCCCGATGTCGACCTCGCAGTCACCGACCCTTCCGAGCGGCACGGTGCGGAACAGCGCGGCGGCCTCGTTCGGCGCGGCGGCTATCCAGCCGTCCATTGCCGGCGACATCGCCAGCGGCAGGATGCAGTTGACGCGGATTCCGTCCGGCCCCCATTCGACCGCGGCCGAGCGCGTCAGCGCACGGATCGCTTCCTTGGCGGCGGTATAGGCGCCGTAGCCGACCGCGTCCCAGCGCATCGCCGACGAGGACCCGAGGTTCACCACGCAGCCGCCGTCACGCAGGTACGGGTGGCAGGCGCGCATGAAGCGCAGCGTCGCCAGCGGCCCCGAGTCCATGCCGGCCTGGTAGTGCTCCTCGGAGAACTCGAGGATCCGCCCCAGCGTGACCACCTGCGCGTTGTTGACCAGGATGTCGACGGAGCCGAAGGCATCGACGGCTGCCTGCACGCAGCGCGCGATGTCCTCGGCGATCATCACGTCGCAGACCACCGCCAGCGCGCTGCCGCCGCGCTGCGTGATCTCGGTGCAGGTCTGCAGCAACTTGCCCTCGGTGCGCCCCGCGACCACCACCCGCGCGCCTTCGGCTGCCAGCGCCAGTGCGATCCCGCGCCCCACGCCCTGTCCCGCCCCGGTGACCAGTGCGACCTTGCCGTCCAGAATTCCCATGCTTTCTTCTCCAGTGTCGGGTGCGCGCAGCTGCTGCGCGCGCCTTCGTGCCGGCTAGGCGGCGAGTTCGTCGATCTGCCGGTTCAGTGTCCAGTAATCGTAGAGGACCCCGAGCAGGAACAGCCCGCCGGTGCACAGGTACAGCAGCCCGGTCAGCCACTTGCCCATGTAGAACCGGTGCACGCCGAAAATGCCCAGGAAGGTCAGCAGGATCCAGCACACGTTGTAGTCGACCGGGCCGGAGCGGTAGCGGCGCTCGGCGTCGCGATCCATGCCCGGGATCAGGAACAGGTCGATGATCCAGCCGATGAACAGCAGCCCCAGCGTACAGAACCAGACCGTGCCGCTCACCGGCCGGCCGTAATAGAAACGGTGCGCGCCCATGAACCCGAAGATCCACAGCAGGTATCCCATCAGCACCGAATGCGTCTGACCACCCTGTTTGCTCGTTTCCATGGCCGTAGTCCCATTTGCACCGACGCCGTAGTGTAACCGTTCCCCGTGACAATGCATCGTACGCCCGGCTGAATTGGATACACTTTCCCCATGACGATACGCAACCTCGACAAACTGCTGGCCCCGGCATCGGTGGCGGTGATCGGCGCCAGCGAGCGCGCCGGCAGCATCGGCAACGTACTGACGCGCAACCTGCTGGCGGTCGGCTTCCGCGGCCCGGTGTGGGGAGTGAACCCGCGCCACCGCGAGCGCGTGCTGGGGATCCCGTGCTTCGCGTCGGTGGCCGAACTGCCGGCGGCGCCGGACCTGGCGGTGATCGTGACGCCGGCGGCGAGCGCGCCGGAACTGGTCGCCGCGCTCGGCGCGCGCGGCACCCGCGCCGCGATCGTGATCAGTGCCACGCGCGAGGACGCCGGCGGTGCCGCGATCAAGACCGCGATCCTCGAAGAGGCGCGACCGTACACACTGCGCGTGGTCGGCCCGAACTGCCTCGGCATGATGGTACCCGGCATCGGCCTGAATACGAGCTTCTCGCACCTCGCGCCACTGCCGGGGCGACTCGCCTTCGTCACGCAGTCGGGCGCCATCGTGACCTCGATGATCGACTGGGCCCACGCGCGCGGGATCGGCTTCTCGCACGTGCTGTCGCTCGGGGACATGAGCGACGTCGACATCGGCGATATGCTCGACTACCTCGCCAACGACCCCGGCACCGACGCGGTTCT
>CAUJIL010000181.1 GCA_963204845.1 Pseudomonadota bacterium
ATCGCCCAGCTCGCCGCGCAGCCGGTAGCTGCGCCGGCCGTCGATCGGCGCGTAGAAATACACCGCGTCGGGATTGTCGATGGTGCTGCGGTTGAGGATGCTGAGGCCGTTGCGGAAATGCGGCCGCAAGGGATCCTCGTGGAAGGCGCGCTCGACGGCGTGGTGTACGAAACCGATCAGATAGCGGTAGCCCTCGGCGAGGTTGCGGTCGGTAGGCGGCGGCGGCATCAGCGCCGGATCGTCGATCGCGTCGCGGGCGCGCTGCAGCTCCGCGATCAGCGCGTCCCAGCCGGCGCGCAGCGTGTCTTTGGCATCACTCATCCGTTCCTCCCGTCGCTTGGTCGTTTCGTCCGTCGGATGTGGAGCAGCGCGCGCTCACTCCGGTTCGTAGCCCATGACCGCCTTGGTCTCGAGGAAATCGTGGAAACCGTGCGCGCCCCACTCGCGGCCGTTGCCCGACTGCCGGTAGCCACCGAACGGCGCCGCGATGTCGTTCGGCGCCCCGTTGAGGTGCACCATGCCGGTACGCAGCGCGCGCGCCACCCGCCGCGCACGCCCGAGATCAGCCGAGCTCACGTAGCCCGACAGCCCGTAGACCGTGTCGTTGGCGATGCGGATCGCGTCGGCCTCGTCGCGGTACGGGATGATCGACAGCACCGGGCCGAAGATCTCCTCGCGCGCAATCGTCATCCCGTTGCCCACGTTTGCGAACACCGTGGGCTTCACGTAATAGCCCCGGTCGAGGCCGTCCGGTCTGCCCGTGCCGCCACAGACGAGTTCGGCGCCCTCCTCGATACCCGCCTGGATCAGGCGCTGGATGCGCTCGTACTGCGTGCGGCTCACCACCGGTCCCATCGTCGTCGATTCGCTGCGCGGGTCGCCGACCCGCACCGTCGCGACGGCCTCGCGCGCCAGCCGCGCGACCTCCGCCATACGATCGGCAGGCACCAGCATCCGCGAGGGCGCGTTGCACGACTGCCCCGTGTTGCTGAAACAGTTCAGCACATCGCGAGGAACCGCGGTCGCGAAATCGACGTCGTCGAGCAGGATGTTGGCGGACTTGCCGCCGAGCTCCTGGCACACGCGCTTCACGGTGTCGGCGGCCGATTTGGCGACCAGGATGCCGGCCCGCGTGGAACCGGTAAACGACACCATGTCGACCTCGGGGTGCACGGCCAGCGCGCTGCCCACGCCGGGACCGTCGCCGTTGACCAGGTTGAACACGCCCGGCGGCACGCCGGCCTCGTGCAGCACCTCGGCGAACAGCAACGCGTCGAGCGGCGCGATCTCGCTCGGCTTCAGCACCATCGTGCAGCCGGTGGCGAGCGCCGGCGCGACCTTGCACGCGATCTGGTTGCCCGGCCAGTTCCACGGCGTGATCAGCGCGCACACGCCGATCGGTTCGTGGAACACGCGCGTGCTTCCCAGCACTTCCTCGAACGGGTAATCACGCAGCGACTCGATCGCAGCCGTGAAATGCGCCATCGCCATCGCCGCCTGCGCCCGCGTCGCGAGCCCCATCGGCGCGCCCATCTCGCGCGAGATCGCCACCGCGAACTCCTGGTAGCGGCGCTGGTAGATGGCAACGATGCGCTCGAGCAGCGCGAGGCGTTCCGCGCGCGAGGTCGCGGCGAAGGCCGGGAACGCCGCGCGGGCCGCGCGGCACGCGCGGTCGGCATCCGCCGCCGAGCCGATCGCGATGGTCGCGAACGCTTCCTCGGTCGAGGGGTCGATGACTTCCAGCATGCGCCGCTCGGCGGGTTCGACCCAGGCGCCGTCGATGTAGAAGCGGTCGTGGTGCGTCATGGTCCTCGTTCCTTCGCAGGTCCGGTCTGTGACCGGACGTGAATTGTTCGGCCACAGGCCGAACCTACGCGCCGTGTTCGGCCACAGGCCGAACCTACGCCAGCAGGGCTTCGTCCAGGGCCATCACGGCCTCGGCGCCGGCGCGCACCACTTCGGCGTGCATGCGCGCGCGCGGCAGGATCTGCTCGGCGTAGAAACGCGCGGTCACCAGCTTGGTGTTGCAGAACGCCTCGTCGTCGCCGCCGCTGGCCAGGCGTTGCGCCGCCGCGCGTGCCGCGACCGCGAGTTGCCAGCCGCCGGCCACGGTGCCGGCCAGCATCAGGAAGTGGTACGCCACCGTCGCCGGCAGCACACCGTCGGCGTCGGCGTGCTCCGCGATCCAGGCGGCGGTCGACTCGAATTCCGCGATCGCCTGCTCCAGCCGGCTGCCGATGTCGGCCAGCGGTCCGTTGTCCAGCGTGGCGGCGACGTCGCGCATCTCCGCGACCAGCGCCTGCAGCGCACGCCCCCCGTCGCGCAGGAACTTGCGCCCGATCAGGTCCAGCGCCTGGATGCCGTTGGTGCCTTCGTAGATCGGCAGGATGCGCGCATCGCGCAGGTGCTGCGCGGCGCCGGTCTCCTCGATGTAGCCCATGCCGCCGTGCACCTGCACGCCGAGCGAGGTCACTTCGAGCGCCATCTCGGTGCACCAGCCCTTCACGATCGGGGTCAGCAGCGCGATGCGCGCCGCGGCCGTCGCGCCCGCGCCGGCATCGCCGTGGTGATGGATGCGGTCCTGCTCGGCCATCGCCACGTAGACCAGCGCGCGCGCGGCCTCGGTCAGCGCGCGCATCTGCAGCAGCATGCGCCGCACGTCCGGGTGCTGCACGATCGCGACCCGTGCCGGCGCTCCAGGTGCCGCGCCCTGCACACGCTGGCGTGCATAGGCCACCGCCTGCTGGCGTGCGCGCTCGGAAACCGCCACGCCCTGCAGCCCTACCGAAATGCGCGCGTGGTTCATCATCGTGAACATGCACGCGAGTCCTTCGTTCTCGCGTCCGACCAGATAGCCGATCGCGCCGCCGTGCTCCCCGAAGCTCATGACGCAGGTCGGGCTCGCGTGGATGCCGAGCTTGTGCTCCACCGAAACCGGCCACACGTCGTTGCGCTCGCCGAGGCTGCCGTCGGCATCGACGAGAAACTTGGGCACCAGGAACAGCGAGATGCCCTTCACCCCGGGTGGCGCATCGGGCAGGCGCGCGAGCACCAGGTGGATCACGTTCGCGGTCATGCCGTGATCGCCCCAGGTGATGAAGATCTTGTTGCCGCTGATGCGGTACTGCCGCCCGTCGCGCTCGGCGCGCGTGCGCACCGCCGCCAGGTCCGAGCCAGCCTGCGGCTCGGTGAGGTTCATGGTGCCGGTCCACTCGCCGCTGACCATCTTCGGCAGGTAGACCCGCTGCAGTTCCGCGTCGGCATGTTGCGACAGCGCATCGATCGCGCCCTGCGT
>CAUJIL010000182.1 GCA_963204845.1 Pseudomonadota bacterium
AACACGTCGCCGGTCTCCGGGTCCAGGTCCGGGTTGCCGAGCGCGACCGGGTTGTTGATCACGAACAGTTCGGCGAACGACGGTGCGCGGAACGCCCGGCCGTAGAGCAGCTTCGCGGTCAGGTCGGTGCTCGCGTCCCAGACCAGCGCGGCGCGCGGGTTGACGGTCGATCCGAAGTCCGAGTAATCGTCGTAGCGCAGCCCGAAGGTCAGGTTCCAGTCGTTGGCGATCTGCCACTGGTCCTGCACCGACGCGTAGGCGATGTCGCGTTCCTGGTCCTCGATGAATACCCACGGCGTCCCGCTCACGTCGGTCAGGGTGCCGTCGACCACGCAGATGAACGCGCTGCAGTCGCGGTTCGCGAGGTCGAGCACGCCGGGGCCGAAATTCTTGCGCTCCTTGCCGGATTCCTCCTGGCGGCTCAGTCCGGCCGCGAAGCGCAGCTTGTGTGCCTCGAAGCCGTCGTAGTTCAGGATCGCCTCGGCACGCGCGTGCTGCTCGTAGAACTCGGGGCTGCCACGGTAGCCCTCGCTGAACAGCATCGGCGCGTAGTTCCCGAGGTCGATGTTGCCGTCGGCGCCGATCGGCAGCAGCGCGCCGGCCGGGAACAGCGTCTGCTCGGTGCGCACGTTGATGTCCATGTACGACAGATGGAACTCGACCACGCTGTGCGCGAGCAGGTCCGGATCCACGTAGTGCGCGTCGAACAGGTAGTTGTCGATCTCGCCGTTGCCCTCGGGGTCCAGCGCCAGCGCGAGTCCGGGCCCGACGCCGGCGTCGTTCTGGCTCCAGTTCCAGAAGCGCAACTGCAGCTTGCGGTACTGCAGGTCGATGCGGGCGTCGTAGCCTTCGGCACGCGTGGCCAGCGGTCCGGGCGCGAGCGATACCGGCGGCACGCCGAGCGGCGCGGTGAGCGCGTCGAACACGGATTGCGCGTCGGTACCGACGCGCCTCGAGTCGTCGCCATCGGTCTGCATCGCCTGCAGCGAGACCGCGACATCCACTTCGCCCCAACGGCCGCCGTGCAGCAGCCAGCCCTCGGTGGTGTCGAAGGAGGCGGCGCGCAGCCCGACTTCGGTGCCGTCGATCTGCTGCGCCGTCTTCGTGATCACGTTGATCACGCCGGCGAGCGCATCGGCGCCGTAGACGGCCGAGCCGGGGCCGCGGATCACCTCGATGCGCGCGATGTCGCGCACCGGGAAGTTCGCCCGGCCGCCGCGGTCGCCGAAGTGCGTCTGCGTGATCGGCACGCCGTTGACCAGCATCAGCACCTGGGGGTTCTTGTCGGTGTAGACGCCGCGCACCGAATAGATCGGCGAGAAGTAGGTCGAGGACAGCGAGACGTGAACGCCCGGAACGGTGGCCAGCACTTCCTCCAGCGTGTTCGCGCCCAGTGCCTGGATGTCCTCGGCGGTGATCACCGAGGCCACTGCCGGGGCCTTCGCGACCAGCTGTTTCTGCCCGGTCGCGATACTGAGGAATTCCTCTTCCCCGAACGACAGCAGCAGGTCTTCCTCGGCGCCGGCCAGGGCGCCCGTGGCGCCGTGAGCCAGTGCGATGGCCAGCGGCAGCATAGGCAGCGATCGCTTCTTCATGGCACGCTCTTCCCCGGTGGGGTGTTCGACACACACACACCTATCATCGTGGCTGGCACGGCGCGCGCCACGCTGCGGGCGGCGGGAGCGTGCGCCGGTTCACATTTCACGCAGCACCTGGATGCGACGGCCGATCGGCGGGATCTCGCGCTGGTCGATCCGCACGTCGAGCAGGGTGGGGCTGCGCTGCTGGCAGATGCCCGGAATGTTCAGGTTCATCAGGTCCTGCGGCGTCTGGATCAGGTAGGCGCGGACGCCCATCGCCTCGGCCATGCGCCGGAAATCCACCTGCGGCAGTTCGCAGCCGATCTGCTCGCCGCCCCCCAGGCGCTGGCCGTGCGCGACCATCCCCAGGCGCGCATCGTTCAGCACGATGTAGACCACCGGCAGCCCCTGCTGCTGGGCCACCGTGATCTCCTGCCCGCTCATCAGCATGCTGCCGTCGCCGGTGATGCACACGACGGGATCACCGGGGCGCGCCAGCGCCGCACCCACCGCGTTGCCGATCGCCCAGCCCATGGGGGCGAACTCGAAGCCGGCCTGGAACAGCCCGCCGCGCGTGGTGCGGCGCCCGCGGTCCCCGCGGCCGGAGCTGCGGCGGTCGAGCACGCGGCGGTCGAAGGGGTGCAGGTAATGCGTGCACCACGCGAAGCTGTTGCCGGCGTCGGCGAGGTAGCGCGTGTTCGGCGGGAACAACTGGGTCAGCTTGGTCATCAGCCACTGCGGCTTGATCGGGCACGAGGCGTCCAGGCACTTCGCGAGGTCGTCGACCTCGAACGGCAGCACCGCGGTGGCGCTGTCGGGTGGCGGCAGCTCCTGGGTCGGCAGCTGGCGGCCGTGGCGCGCCAGTTCCACGATCAGCGTCTCGAATACGGTGTCGATGCTGCCACGCACGTGCAGGCGGGCCATCGGCGAGCGCGTCAGGTTGTTCTCGTTGGTGTCGATGTGCACCAGCTGGCCGGTGAGCAGCGCCTCGCGGTCCCAGTTGTTGCTGCTCCACTCGCTGAGCATGTTGCCCACCGTCACGACCAGGTCCACCTCCGGGGCGTGCAGCGTGTGCTCGGCGCTCTGGTGGCCCGCGAACGAGAACACGCCGCGGTAGTTCGGGTGGAACGGGCTGATCAGGCCCTTGCCGTCCGGCGTGGTCACCACCTGGGCGCCGAGGATCATCGCGGTGCGCAGGATCAGTCCGGCCGCCTCCTGGCAGCCGTTGCCGAGCACGAACACCGCCTTGCGTGCATCGAGCAGCAGGTCGACCAGCGTGTCGATCGCGCCTTCGTCCTTCCAGGCCGGGCGGGCGAGCAGCGACGCCAGATTGAAGTTCGGACCGCTGCGTTCGAGGGTGGAGCGCATGATGTCGAGCGGCACGCTGATGTGGGCCGGCCCGTGCGCGGTGAAGGCGGTCATGATCGCCGAGGCGAGCTTGTGCTCGAGCTGGTCGATGTGGCTGACCAGCGTGTTGTAGTGCGTGCAGTGCTGGAACATGCCGACCGTGTTCACGGCGGTGTCGCTGGACTCCTGCAGGGCCTTGCGACCGAAGTGGCTGAGCGCGGTCTGCGGCGTGATGACCAGCATCGGGATCTGGTTCTCGTAGGCCGAGGCCACGCCGGTGATCAGGTTGGTCGCCCCCGGGCCGGTGGTCGAGCAGCAGACGCCCAGCTTGCCGGTGTTGCGCGCGTAGCCCTCGGCCATGAACGCGGCGCCCGTTTCGTGGCGTGCCACCATCGAACGGATACCGCCCCGGCGCTCGCTGCGCGCGAGCGCGTTGTACAGCGGCTCGATGGCGCCCCCGGGGATGCCGAACACGTACTCGACACCGAGCTGTTCGAGGTGGCGCAGGATCAGGTCGCCACCTTCCAGCGGGTCGGAATCAGCGGCGAGCCGCGGCACGCCCGCGGCGTGCAATGGATGGATGCGCGCGCTCAAGGGATGCTCCTCTTATAGTCTGGCGGCGTAACGATACCCATGACCCGTTCGTGTCACTATCTCAGGTACTGCCTGAGTATAGACAGGTAACTCATTAGCGCGCGTGGAATTTTTTGGCCTTGAGCCGTCGGATTGGAGCGCGGCGCAAGAGCGTCACGACGGTACGACGGAAGGTGCGTGCACTGGTCCGGCTTTGCAGCCGGCGGCCGCGGTGCCATGATACCGCCCGCAACACGACTGGCCGGGAGACGCGCGGTGGAAAAGATCCTGTACCTGCTCTGGCGGCGGCCCGAGGACACGGCCGCGGATTTCCGCGCCCGCCTGCTGGGCCCCGTCCCGCGCAGCCTGCTCGAGGCCGGCGTGCGCCACGTGCGGGTCAACGTCGCGGACGACGCCGTCGCGGCGGCAGCCCCGCTCGCACAGTCGTGCAGCGGGCAGCCCTTCGACGCGATGCTGTCGCTGTGGGTGGACACCGCCGTGTGGCGTGCGCGCTACGAGGCGCTGTTCCGCGAGCAGGTTGCGCGCTGCCACGCCTACCTGATCTGCGAGTCCGAACCCATCGCGCACCGCGAGTGCATGCCCACCGATGGCCGGCGCGTCGAAGGCTGGTCGCAGATCTGCATCCTGACCCGCCCGGACTGGATCGCCTACGAGCAGTGGCTCGCGGTGTGGCAGGGCAGCCACACGCAGGTGGCGATCGACACCCAGTCGACCTTCGGCTACCGCCAGAACGTGATCGTGCGGCCGCTGAGCTACGCCGCCCCGCCGTATACCGCGATCATCGAGGAGAACTTCCCGGCCGCCGCGATGGACTCGCAGCAGGCCTTCTACGATGCCGTCGGCGACGAGCCGAAGTACCGGGCGAACCTGCAGGCGATGATGGACAGCTGCGCGCGCTTCATCGACAGGAGCCGCATCGACGTGGTGCCGACCAGCGAATACAACTGGGTCGCGCCGGCGCGCACGCCGGCCTGAGCGGCACCGGAACCGGACCCGACCATGCCCTTGCACCCGCAGGTCCTGCCCCTGATCGAGCTGCTGAACCAGTCGATGGCCGGTCTGCCGGCAACCGACGTGATGGAGAACGCGACGGAGCGCGAGGTGTCGCTGGCGGCGCCGGTCGCCGACCCGACGCCGGTCGCGCGCGTCGAGGACCGGCGCATCCCGGGCCCGGCGGGCGAGATCCCGGTGCGCATCTATACCCCCGAGGGCAGCGGCCCGTTACCGTTGCTGATGTTCTTCCACGGGGGCGGTTTCGTGCTCTGCAGCCTGGAGACGCACGACGAGCTGTGCCGCGGGCTGTGCCGCGACAGTGGCGCCGTGGTGGTGTCGGTGGACTACCGGCTGGCGCCGGAGGCGAAGTACCCGGCAGCGGCCGACGACTGCTACGCTGCGACCGTCTGGTGCGCGCGCAACGCGCAGGCGCTTGGCGCCGACCCCCGGCGGATAGCGGTTGCCGGTGATTCGGCGGGAGGCAACCTGGCAGCGGTCACGGCGCTGCGCGCGCGCGACCTCGGCACCCCGGCGCTGTGCCACCAGCTGCTGATCTATCCGGTGATCCATTGCGATTTCGACACGCCCTCGTACCGCGAGAACGCGCAGGGCTATTTCCTCACCGCCGAGGCGATGCGCTGGTTCTGGTCCCATTACCTCGCGCACCCCGGGCAGGCGAGCGAACCCTATGCCTGTCCCTCGCACGCCGGGGACCTCGCGGGCCTGCCGCCGGCAACGGTGATCACGGCCGGCTACGATCCACTGCGCGACGAGGCCGAGGATTATGCGGCGCGCCTGCGCGCGGCCGGGGTGGCGGTACACCTGCAGCGATACGATGGCATGATCCACGGCTTCGTCAGCATGGCCGACGTGTTCGACGACGGACGGGCCGCGCGGGAACTGATCGCGGCGCAACTGCGCGCCGCGTTCGCATGAGCAAGCGGGCGGCCGGCAGCTACCCGACATCGATCTGAGGCTACAACCAGCGAGGAAGAGGTTTTCATGGGTACCTATGCAATGACCGGCGGCGCCACGGGGATCGGCGCGGAGATCAAGAACCAGTTGCGTGCGCGTGGCGACACCGTGATCGTGGTCGACATCAAGGACGCCGACGTGATCGCGGACCTGTCCACGCGCGAAGGCCGCCAGTCCGCGGTGGCCGCGATCCTCGAGCGCGCACCGGAGGGTCTGGATGGTTTCGTCGCCTGCGCCGGCGTGGGGCCCTTCGTCGATCCTCCGGTAATTGCGCGAATCAACTATTTCGGTGCGGTCGAGGTCACCGAGGGGTTGCGCGCGGCGCTCGAGCGCCGGCGTGGCGCGGTGGTGGTGATTTCCTCGAACTCGGCACCGATGAGCCCGGACCCGGAGTACGTGGACCTGCTGCTCGCCGGTGACGAGGCCGGCGCCTGCGCGCGCGTGGCGGGGCAGAACGGGCACGTCGCCTACTCGGGCTCGAAGGCCGCGGTTGCGCGCTGGGTGCGCCGTAACGCGCCGGCGTGGGCGGCTTCCGGGGTACGCATCAACGCGGTGGCGCCGGGCCTGATCAAGACTCCGCTGTCGATGGGCGCCACCAGTGACCCGCGCTTCGCCGAGGCGATGAAGAACTTCGAGGATACGATCCCGATCGGGCGCGCCGGTCAGCCGGCGGACATCGCGGCGCCGGTGCTGTTCCTGCTCGGACCCGATGCGAGCTTCGTGTGCGGCTCGATGATCTTCATCGACGGTGGTCACGACGCCTCGTTCCGTCCGGACCAGTTCTGAACACCGGCAACGCGACCCCGGACCGTACGCGGCGGCCCGGGGCCTTTTTCCTTGAGCTTGCCCGGGCGCGCACGTATGCTTGCACGCTTTCCAACGGCAGGGTGACTGAATGATCTCGGGCAGTATCGTCGCCCTCGTGACGCCGATGGACGCGTCGGACGGCATCGACTGGGCGGCCCTCGAGCGGTTGATCGAACTCCAGATCGAAGGCGGCACCGCCGCGATCGTCTCGGTGGGCACCACGGGCGAGAGCGCCACGCTGAGCGTCGAGGAGCACGGCGAGGTGATCCGCCGGACGATCGCCATCGTGGGCGGACGCGTCCCGGTCATCGCCGGCACCGGCGCCAATTCCACGGCCGAGGCGATCGCGCTGACCGCACTGGCGCGAGGACTGGGGGCGGACGCCTGCCTGCTGGTCACCCCGTACTACAACAAGCCGACCCAGGAAGGGCTGTACCGGCATTTCCGCGCGGTTGCCGAAGCGGTGGCCATCCCGCAGATCCTCTACAACGTGCCGGGGCGCACCGCCTGCGACATGCACAACGACACCGTGCTGCGCCTGAGCGCGGTGCCGGGCATCGTCGGCATCAAGGACGCCACCGGCAACCTCGAGCGCGGGCGCGACCTGATTGCGCGCTGCCCGCCGGGATTCGTGGTGTATTCCGGTGACGATGCCACGGCCGCCGAACTGATGCTGATGGGCGGGCGCGGCAACATCTCGGTCACCGCCAACGTGGACCCCGCGCGCATGGCGGCGCTGTGCGGTGCCGCGATCGCCGGCGATGCCGGGCACACCCGCGCGCTCGATGCCGAACTCGCCGAACTGAGCCGTGTGCTGTTCCTCGAGGCGAACCCGATACCGGTGAAGTGGGCGCTGCAGCAGATGGGGCTGATCGGCCCCGGGATCCGCCTCCCGCTGACGCCGTTGTCCGACATGTACCACGAGCGCGTGCGCAAGGCGCTGACCGATCTGGGGTTGCTCGGCCCCGATCGCTGCTGACGGGAGAGAGTCGATGCGACCGTTGACCGCACTGCTGCTGCCCATCCTGAGCGTCGTGCTGGCCGGCTGCGGCTGGCTGGGCGGCGAGGAAGGTTATTTCCGCGATCGCGGCGACGACTACCGCAATGCCCGCGTGGTCCCGCCGATGAAGATCCCCGAGGGCACCCGCACCGAGGCGGTGTCGCAGCTCTACGCCATTCCGGTCGAGAACACCGACGCGCTGCTCGAGGACGAGTTCGAGGTGCCGCGCCCGCAACCGCTGAGCAGTAACGCGGGCGAGAAGGTGGTGCGCATCCAGAAGCTTGGCGATGCGCAGTGGATCCTGCTCGACGAGACGCCGGCCGAGACGTGGCCCAAGATCCGCGCCTTCCTGGTCTCGAACCAGATCGGCATCGAACGCGAGGACGCATCGACCGGCCAGATGGAAACCTCGTGGCTGTCGTTCCGCAGCGAGACCACGCGGCGCGAGAAATACCGTTTCCGCGTCGAGCAGGGCGTGCAGCGCTCGAGCAGCGAGGTCTACGTGCTGCACGCGGGCTACCGCCAGGACTAGCCGGATGATCAGCCACCGGCGGAGTGGCCGGCCGCGTCCGCCGATGCCGATCGCGAGACCTGGATGCTGATGGAACTCGCGAACTACCTCGCCGCGACCGGCGTGGAATCCTCGGTGAGCATGCTTGCACAGG
>CAUJIL010000183.1 GCA_963204845.1 Pseudomonadota bacterium
CCAACAGCCACATCGAGGAGACACACGATGGTTTCGGTAAAAAAAGCGTTATTGGGGAGTGTGATCGTCGCCTGCGCGGCACAGGCCGAGGCCGGCATGGTCGATGCGAAGCTGCTCGACGTGCTGCTCGCCAACGGTTCGATCACGAAGGCGCAGCACACGGAACTGAGCGCCGACCTGGCACGCGAGGCGCGCGCGGAGAGCAAGAAGACCAAGGACCTGGTCGCCGAGAAGGACTTCGTCGCATTCCGCCAACTCGCCGGCTGGGCCGAGAGCACCGCGCTGCGTGGCGATATGCGCGTGCGTCACGAAGGGATCGACATCGAGGGCGAGCCGGATTACACCAAGAGCCGTGACAAGGACCGTCAGCGCCTGCGCGCGCGGCTCGGGGCGTTCACCAGGATCAACCCGGAGGTCGAGACCGGCATCCAGATCGCCAGCGGCAACGGTGCCGACCGCCGCGGGACCAACGAGAACCTGGACAACTACTTCGACAAGAAGGCGGTCTGGGTCGATCTTGCCTACATCAACTACAACCCGGTTGCGGTGACGGGTCTGAAGACCTTCGCGGGCAAGATGAAGCAGCCGTGGATGTCGATGGGCGACGTGATCTGGGACGGCGACATCAACCCCGAAGGCCTTGCCGCCTCCTACACGAAGAAGAATGGCACCACGACCTTCTTCGGCAGCGGCGGCTACTACACGATGAAGGACGCCGTCGACGGCGACGGGTTCGAGTTCGAAAACGATCTGTCGCTGTACCACCTGCAGGGTGGCGCCGCGTTCGATGCGGGTGACAGCGTGCGACTGACGCTGGGCGCCAGCCTGTACGAGTTCGACAACGAGGAATTCGGCTCGACCTCGTCGTTCCGCACCAACGGCAACACCACCGACCGCTTCGGGCTGTACGAACTGTTCGCCCAGATGGACGTGATCGGTCTGCCGCTGCCGCTGTCGGTGTACGGCCAGTACGTGCGCAACGACGATGCGCGCGATTTCGGCACCGCGCTCGACGGCGGCGAGGACACCGCGTTCCTGATCGGTCTGCGCACCAACATCGCCGGCCTGGTGATCGATTACAACTACCGCGACGTCGAGGCCAACGCGGTCGTGGGCGGCATGACCGATTCGGACTTCGCGGCCGGTTACACGAACTCGAGCGGCCACAAGATCAAGGTCAAGTACGACATCCTGAAGAACTTCGCCATCGGCGCCACCTACTTCATGGCCGAGTCCGACGTGGCGAGCAGCACCGGCCTGACCGACGCCGACGTCGACACGCTGCATATCGACCTCGAGGCCAAGTTCTGATCCACGGCGCCCGCGACGCGGGCGCCCGACCAACACACCCTTCCATGGAGTGAATGACGATGACAGCGATACCCAAGGCATTGCAACGCGCGCTGATCGCCGCCGGCTTCACGGCGTTGATCGCCCCTCCGGTGAGCGCCGCCGGCGTGATCGAGATCGACGGTTCGAGCACGGTTTACCCGATCACCGAGGCGGTAGCCGAGGAATACCAGACCCAGCTCGGCGGCGCCCGCGTCACGGTCGGGATCTCCGGCACCGGTGGCGGCTTCAAGCGCTTCTGCCGCGGCGAAACCGATATCTCGGACGCCTCGCGCCCGATCCTCAAGGAGGAGATGGTCCTGTGCGCCCAGGCCGGGATCCGTTACCACGAACTGCCGGTCGCTTACGACGCGCTGACCGTGGTGGTCGCGAAGGACAACGACTTCGTCGATCACCTGACCGTCGCCGAGCTCAAGAAAATGTGGGAGCCGGCGGCCTCGGGCAAGATCACCAGCTGGAAGCAGGTCCGTGACAGCTTCCCGGACGTGCCGCTGAAGCTGGCCGGTCCGGGCGCCGACTCGGGCACCTTCGACTATTTCACCGAGGCCGTCGTCGGTACCTCGAAGGCATCGCGCGGGGATTACCAGGCGAGCGAGGACGACAACGTGATCGTGCAGTTCGTCTCGCGCGACAAGGGCGCGCTCGGCTACTTCGGCCTGGCGTATTACGAGGAGAACCGCGACAAGCTGCGCGCGGTGCCGATCGTATCCACCGGGGGTTCGGCCGGCGTGCTGCCCTCGATCGCGACCGTCAACGACGGCACGTACAACCCGCTGTCGCGCCCGATCTTCATCTACGTGAAGGAGCGTTCGCTGAAGCGTCCGGAAGTGCGTCAGTTCGTCGAGTTCTACCTCCAGGAGGGCGGTGCCCTCGCGCGCGAGGTGGGCTACGTCGATCTGCCCGCGGCCGCCTACGAGCAGGCACTGTCGAACCTGCGCGGTGGCAAGCTCGGCACCGGTTTCGGCGGCACGCCGGAAGTCGGGCTGAAGGTCGAGGAGCTGCTGGCTCGCGAGGGCAAGCTCTGAGATGCGGGCGGACGTGACGGAGCTTCCGATGCAGATCCCGATCGCAACCGGCGCGGCGCGGGCCGCCGCGCCGGCCAACCGCTTCTCGCATCGCCGCCTGCGCCACGTGGGCGAGCTGGCGATCGAGATCGTGCTTTTCGCCGCCGCGTTCAGCGCGGTAGCGGTGACGGTGGCGATCGTGGGGATCCTGGTGTACGAGTCGGCGGCCTTTTTCAGTCACGTTCCGCTCGTCGATTTCCTGACCGATACCCAGTGGACCATCATGTTCAGCGAGAAGCACTACGGTGTCGCGCCGTTGCTCGCCGGCACACTGGTCACCACCACGGTGGGACTGCTGCTGGCGATCCCGGTCGGCACGGTCACCGCGATCTATCTCAGCGAGTTCGCCAGCGCGCGCACCCGCGAGATCGTCAAGCCGGTGCTCGAGCTGCTCGCCGGCATACCGACCGTGGTCTACGGGTACTTCGCGCTGGTCATGGTCACGCCGGCGCTGCAGTTCTTCATGCCCGATCTGCCCGGCTTCAACATGCTGGGGCCGGGACTCGTGATCGGCATCATGATCATTCCATACGTGAGTTCGGTCGCCGAGGACGCGATGCGCGCGGTGCCGGTGCACATGCGCGAGGGCTCGTACGCGATGGGCGCCACGCGGCTGCAGACGGCGCTGCGGGTGGTGGTTCCCGCGGCCACCTCGGGCATCGTCGCGGCGTACATCCTCGGCATCTCGCGTGCGATCGGCGAGACGATGGTGGTCGCGGTCGCGGCCGGCCAGCAACCGAACTTCACGTGGGATCCGCGTGAACCGGGCGCGACGATCACCGCATTCATCGTGCAGGTCGCGCTCGGTGACCTGCCGCACGGCAGCATCGAGTACCAGAGTATCTTCGCCGTCGGCCTGGTGCTGGTGCTGATGACGCTGTTCTTCAACCTCATGGGACACCTGGCGCGCAAGCGCTTCCGTGAAGCGTATTGATGACTACCGAAACGGCACAGATCCGCCGGCTGGTCGCGCGCGGCAAACGGCTCGACAAGGTATTCGTGATCCTCGGGCTGATGAGCCTGATGGTCGGCATCCTGACGCTGGCCGTGCTGCTCGCCGGGCTGGTGCACGACGGCGCG
>CAUJIL010000184.1 GCA_963204845.1 Pseudomonadota bacterium
CGACCGATGGGGCGGTGGCCCGGAGCAGCGCGTGCGATTTGTGATCGAGGCGCTCAAGCGCATTCGCGATCGGGTGGGCGATTCGATCGCGCTGGGTATCCGCATCGGCGGCCTGGAGTTCCGCCCGGGCGGCTACGACAACATGGAAATGCGCGAGATGGTCTACTGCATCGCGGAGACGGGTCTGCTCGACTTCGTCGACATCGATTCCGGCCATTGCTACGGTGCGCCCTCGTACGTGCCGTCCTCCTACCACCCGCACGCGGAATTCCGCGAGTTCGGCAAGGCCGCGCGCGCCGACCTCGACCCGAAGATCAAGGTGCTGTTCACCGGCCGCATCAATGACCCGGTGCTGGCCGAGGAACTGCTGAAGGGCGGCTACTGCGACCTGGTCGGCATGGTGCGCGCCGGCATCGCCGATCCCGAGTTCGCGAACAAGGCGCGCGAGGGGCGGCTCGGCGAGATCCGCCGCTGCATCGCCTGCACGCGCTGCATCGACGAGGCATCGGAACCCAAGACGGTGCCCTACACCCCGGTGTGCTCGATCAACCCGGTGATCGGCAACGAGCTGCGCTGGGAGAAGGAGTACCGGCCGGCGGCGAAGGTCAAGCACGTCGTGGTCGTCGGCGGCGGCATCGCCGGCTGCGAGGCGGCGCGGATCGCCGCGATGCGCGGGCACAAGGTCACGCTGCTCGAGCAGGGCAAGCGCGTCGGCGGCCAGCTGCTGATCGCCGCGCGGGCGCCCGGGCGCGACTCCTTCGAGGATCAGGCGTATTTCGAGGAGAACGCGCTCGAACGGCTGCAGGTCGATGTGCGGCTGAACACCGAGGCCGACCTGGCCGCGATCAAGGCGCTCGCACCCGATGCGGTCGTGATCGCCACCGGTGCCGTGCCGCGCTGGCCCGACAACGTCGAGGGCGTCGATCTGCCGCACGTGGCCCAGGGCTGGGACGTGATGCTCGGCAAGGCGACGACCGGCAACCGTGTCGCCGTGGTCTCGCAGGAGGACTACTACCAGACGCCGAACGTGGCCGAGTACCTGACGTCGCGCGGCAAGCAGGTGGAGGTATTCCACAAGTCCGTGCACCTCGCGACCGACGTCGCGCGCTACTCGATCGGCATGGTGCTGAAGCGGATGGAGGAGTGCGGCGTCACGGTGCATCCGAACCTGATCCTGAAGAAGATCGAGGCGGGCGCGATCGAACTGGTGTCGTCGTGGGGCGGCAAGAACTACCGCTTCGAGGGTTTCGACAGCGTGGTGCTGGTCTACGGCGCGGTGCCCGTGCACGCGCTGTACGACGAGCTGCAGGCCGACGGCAGCATCGGCGAGGTGTACCTGGCCGGTGCCGCGTGGCTGCCGCGGCGCATCGCCGAGGCCTCGCGCCACGGTGCGAACATCGGTCTGGTGATCTGATCGCGGGCGCACCCCGCGGCCGCCGGTGGCCGCGGGGCGCGCAACGAGCGACCGGGCGCGCCGCCGATCGTGTCGCAGCATGCCTGTACGCAGGCGCCACCGGGAGGAACGCGCATGGACCATCCGCCGAGCAAGCCGGTTCCCGCCTCGCACCAGGACATCCTCGTCGACCGGCCGACCGGGCATCTGGCGACGATCCGCCCGGACGGGCGGCTGTCGGTCAACCCGGTCAGCCTGCTGTGGGATGGCGAGCACGTGCGCTTCAGCACCGTGAAATCGCGCCAGAAGTACCGCAACCTGGTCGCCGATCCGCGCTGCGCCATCTCGGTGCCGCACCGCAACAATCCAAACCGCTACGTCGAGCTGCGCGGTGTGGCCGAGCTGCATGACGACACCGACCGCCGTTTCATCGACGCGGTCGCGCGGCATTACATGGGCGTGGACGTCTACCCTTTCGATCCGCCCGGAGCGGAGCGGGTGACGGTCACGATTCACGCGGAACAGGTGTCGGCGCCGGAGATCCCGCTCGCCGACGACTCGCCCGGAGCACCGGACTGACCACCACGGACAGTGCCGCGCGCCGGGCCACAGCAACCGGGAGGATGTGCAGAGATGGCGAAACCCGCCAGAGTGTATACGCAGGGCAATGCGGTGCCGTCGGCCGCGGAACAGCAACGACAGATCGCCGAGCAGACGGCCGCTTTCCTGGCCGGCGGGGGACGCATCCAGCAGATCCCGCGCGGGGTCAGCGGGCAGCCCCGGCTGGGCGGCCCGCCGGTGCCTGCCGGAGTCGCCGCCGACTGATTCCTGCCACGTGAGCGGGCCGACGTCGCACGCGCGCCGTGGCGTGCGCCTGGCAGCGGCCTGCGTGATCGCGATCGCGCTGTGCTCCGGCACGGCCGCAGCCTTCGATGCCAGCTCATACTACCGCCTGCGCATGGACCTGTTCGCGGCCACGCCGCTCGCGCCGGGTGACATCGTGTTCGTCGGTGACAGCATCACCGAGGGCGCGCAATGGAGCGAGCTGTTCCCCGGCGTGCCGGTGCGCGATCGCGGCATCGGCGGTGACACCACGGAGGGCGTGCTGGCGCGCATCGACTCGCACACCGCGGCCTCGCCCCGCGCGATCTTCCTGCTCGTAGGCACCAACGATCTGGACAGCCCGGTCGCGCTGGCCGACAGCAGCGCGCACTATCGCGCGATCCTGCGCCGCATCCACCACGATGCGCCACGCACGCGCGTGTTCGTGCAGTCGCTGCTGCCGCGGCAGGCGGCGTACCGTGAACGCGTCGAGGCGTTCAACGGCGCGCTCGCGGGACTGTGCCGGGAGCACGGCGCGACGTGGATCGATCTGTACCCGCACTTCCTCGCTCCCGACGGTTCGCTGCGCGACGAGTACACCGACGACGAACTGCACCTGAACGGGGCCGGCTACCGCGCCTGGCGCGCGCTACTGCTCCCGCACGTGGAGTCGCTCGCTCCGTGACGCTGCTGCCGTCCCTGCTGCTGTTCTGCCGTCCGGGTTTCGAGGCCGATTGCGGCGCCGAGATCGTCGAACGGCTGGCGGCGCACGGCAGCGCGGCGTGGTGCCGTGCGGTGCCGGCGAGCGCGCTGGTCGAGGTGCGCATGGCCGACGGCAGCGATGCGCGCCAGGCGATGCGCAGCCTGCGCCTCGACGACCTGGTGTTCGCGCGCGACTGGTTCGCGGGCCTGCCGCTCACGGACCTGCCGGCCACGGATCGCGTCACACCGGTGGTGGCTGCAGCGCGGGCGCTGGGGCCTTTCGCCGGCTGCCTGCTGCAGCATCCGGACACCGAGGAGGGCCGCTCGGTCGGCCGGCTGTGCCGGCTGCTGCAGGCGCGCGTCGACCTCGCGCTGCTCGACGCGAAGCTGCTTCGCAGCGGCGCGGGCGACCGGCTGCACGTGCTGTTCCTCGAGGGAGCGCGCGCCTTCGTCGGTGTCTCGCCGTGTGGCAATGGCGCGCGCTGGTCGATGGGTATTCCGCGGTTGCGGCTACCCGGCGCGCCCAGCCGCTCGGCGGCCAAGCTCGAGGAGGCGCTGCTGCATTTCCTCGGCGAGCGGCTCGGCACGCTGCTGCGTCCGGGCATGAGCGCCATCGACCTCGGCGCGGCACCGGGCGGCTGGACGTGGATCCTGGCGCGGCGCGGACTCACGGTCAGCGCGGTCGACCGCGGCGCGCTGGCGCCGGCGGCGCTCGACGCCGGGGCGGTACGCCACCTGCGCGAGGACGCGTTCACGTTTCGTCCGGGGCGCGCGGTCGACTGGCTGGTCTGCGACGTGGTCGACAAGCCGGCGCGCGTGGCGGCGCTGATCGAGCGGTGGTTCCTCAATGGTTGGTGCCGGCAGGCCATCTTCAACCTCAAGCTGCCGATGAAGAACCGTTACCGTGACGCGGCGACGCTGCTGGCGCGGCTGCGGGCGGTGATCGAGGCCGGTGGCGGGCGCGGGGCCAGCAGCGCGCGCCCGCGCAAACACCACCCCGAGGAAAACACCCGCGGGCGCCGCC
>CAUJIL010000185.1 GCA_963204845.1 Pseudomonadota bacterium
GGCGCATCTGGCTTGAGATGGCGATGAAGGGCGCCGACCTGGCGCTGGCCCGGCTGCTGGCCGAGGAAGGCAGCCAGCGCGCGCGCACGCGGGCACTGATCGAGGCGCTCGAGCTCGACATCGCCGACGCCGACACCTTGCGCGTCGAGTGCTTCGACGTCAGTCACACCGCAGGCGAGGCGGCGCAGGCTTCCTGCGTCGTCTTCGAGCGGCATCAGATGCAGCCTGCGCAGTACCGGCGCTTCAACATCGAGGGCATCACGCCCGGCGACGACTACGGTGCGATGCGCCAGGCGCTGACGCGCCGCTACACGCGACTCAAGGCCGGCGAGGCACGGCTGCCGGACCTGCTGCTGATCGACGGCGGCAAGGGGCAACTCGCCGAGGCGCTGGCGGTGCTGGCGGAGCTGCAGATCCAGGGCGTCACGGTGGTGGCGGTCGCCAAGGGCAGCACGCGCAGACCGGGGCTGGAGACGCTGATCGTCGGCGGCGAGCGGCGCGAACGGGTGCTGGCGCCGGACTCGAGCGCGCTGCACCTGATCCAGCGCGTGCGCGACGAGGCACACCGCTTCGCGATCGGTGCGCTGCAGAAGCGCCGCGCCAAGAAGAGCACCGCCTCGCCGCTCGAGCAGATACCCGGTGTGGGGCCGCGCCGGCGGCGCGAGCTGCTGCGCTATTTCGGGGGGATCCAGGGCATCGGGCGCGCCAGCCTCGAGGAGCTGATGCGCGTGCCGGGAATCGACCGGAGGATTGCCGAGGATGTTTATGCCGCCTTCCACAACCAATAGAATCGCGTTACGAGTTCGTGCGAGGCGCCGATGAACATTCCGAACGCACTGACCTTCTTCCGCATAGCGCTGATCCCGGTGTTCGTGGCGCTGTTCTACCTGCCGTTCGCGTGGAGCTATCTGGCCTCCGCGGGCGTGTTCGTGCTCGCCGCGCTGACGGACTGGCTCGACGGCTACCTCGCGCGGCGACTGAACCAGTCGACCTCCTTCGGTGCCTTCCTCGATCCGGTCGCCGACAAGCTGATGGTGGTGATCGCGATCGTGCTGCTGGTCGGCCGGCTCGACACCGCGTGGTTCACGGTGCCGGCGCTGGTCGTGGTGGGGCGCGAGATCCTGGTGTCGGCGCTGCGCGAATGGATGGCCGAGATCGGCAAGCGCACCAGCGTGGCGGTGTCGTGGCTCGGCAAGATCAAGACTTTCGTGCAGATGGTGGCCATCATCCTGCTGCTCGCCGCCGAACGGGGGCAGCACGACGCGTGGTTGGCCGGGGGCTTCCTGCTGTTCTACGCGGCGGCCGTGCTGACGCTGTGGTCGGCGGCGGCGTACCTGCGCGCGGCGTGGGCCGACCTCAGCGCGGCGGCCAATCGCGCCGGGCCGGCGAATTGACGGTATTCGTCGGCATTCATCGGGTTGACACGGTTTCTTCACGCACTAGAATACGCAGGCCTTCGCGGCACGCGGGAATAGCTCAGTTGGTAGAGCGCAACCTTGCCAAGGTTGAGGTCGCCGGTTCGAGACCGGTTTCCCGCTCCAATCTTTCCGGTACTCCCGCTGCGGGGGTACCCGCAAGTCGATTGCACGGCGCGGTAGCAGAGTGGTTATGCAGCGGACTGCAACTCCGCGTACGCCGGTTCGAGTCCGACCCGCGCCTCCAATTCCCGTGAACCGGTTACCGACCCCGCCCGGGTGGCGAAACAGGTAGACGCAGGGGACTTAAAATCCCCCGGCCGGCGACGGCCGTGCCGGTTCGAGCCCGGCCCCGGGCACCAACGGTATCGTTCGGACTGCAGGACGGCTGCCTTATGCGTTGCGTCGCGCACGATCTGCAACCTGCGAGGGGCGCATGAACAGCGATGCGATCGTGCCTGCGTTGCGCGCCCGTCTGCCGGAGCTGCTGGCTGTTTACGCATTCGGCAGCCGGATCGAGGGAACGGCGGGACCGCAGAGTGACCTCGATCTGGCGGTACTGGTGGCGGGCTACGCCGAACCGCTGCTGCTGTTCGATCTGGCCGCGGATCTGGCCGGTCTGACCGGCTGTGAGGTCGACCTGCTCGACCTGCGCGCCGCGAGCACCGTGATGCAGTACCGGATCGTCACCACCGGCGAGCGCTGGTGGGCCAAGGATGTGCAGGCAGGCGTGTTCGAGGCGACCATCCTCAGCGAGAAGACCGAACTGGATGCGGCTCGTGCGGGCCTGCTCGCCGATATCCGGCAACGGGGGACCGTGTATGGCCGATGACGTGCTCATCAACAAGGCGGCAACGATCGAACGCTGCGTGGCGCGGGCGCGCGAAGAATACGCCGCCGCCCCGTCCGGCTTCGCGAGCGACTACACGCGGCAGGATGCTGCGATCCTGAACATCCAGCGCGCGTGTGAAGCGGCGCTCGACATGGGCCAGCACCTGATTCGCCGCGAGCGGCTCGGTGTGCCCCAGAGCGCACGCGATGTGTTCACGCTGCTGGCGCAGGGCGGTTGGATCCCGGACGGACTCGCTACGGGTCTCAAACGCATGGTGGGCTTTCGCAACATCGCCGTTCATCAGTACCAGGTGCTGCAGCTGCCGATCACCGTCGCCATCATCGAAAGGCATCTGGACGAGTTCCTGGAGTACAGCCGGACGCTGCTGCTGCGCGACGCTGCCGCACCCTGAGGATGAGGGCGTTCACGCGCCGTCGAGGATGTCGCGGGTGCGGCCCTCGATCGTCTTCCTGAAGAACGCGCTGTCGGGCACGATCCAGAACCGGCCGGCGTCGATCGCGGCGAACACCTCGGTGGCGAAATCCGCGGGCGACAATCCGCCCTGCAGCAGGTCGGCGACCGTGTCGTGGAACTGGCGCTCGCTCTCGCTGCCGAGCCGGCTGCGCTCCGTTTCCGGACGCAGGCGCTCCGAGTGGAAGATGCGCGTCGCGATTTCACCCGGGCACAGGCACGAGGCGCTGATCGGTGCGGTTTCGAGCGCCAGCTCGGCCGCCAGCGTTTCGGTCAGTGCGGCCACGGCGTGCTTGGTCGCCTGGTACGGCCCCATGAACGCGCCGCCTCCGAGCAGTCCACCCTGCGAGGAGGTGTTGACCACGCGTCCCGCCTCGCCCTGCGCAAGCATCCTCGGCACGAAGCTGCGGATGCCGTTGATCACGCCGAAGACGTTCACGTCGAAACTCCAGCGCCAGTCGCGGAGCGAGCGTTCCCAGCTCTTGCCGTCGACCAGCACGCCGGCGTTGTTGAACAGCAGGTGGACCCGACCGTGACGCGCGAACACGTGGGCGGCGAGCGCCTCGACGGCCTGTTCGTCACGCACGTCGACCTTGCGTGTCTCGATCGATTGTCGACGCTCGCCGAGTTCGCGCCCGAGTTCGGCAAGCCCCGCCTCGTCGACGTCGGTGCCGATCACGTGCATGCCGAGTCCGGCCGCGTGGCGCGCGAGCCCGCCGCCGATGCCGCTGCCGGCGCCGGTCACGACGCACACCCTGCCTTGCCAGTCGATCATCGTCCGAAATCCTCCGCTACCCGTGCGTGTCGTGGTTTCCCGCGCCTCAATCGAGCAGGTCGGAATAATCCTCGCCGTCGGCGGCGACGATCGCGATCGCGGTGTAGGTCTCCACGGTCTGGCCTTCCGGCACCAGGATCTTCACCAGCCGTCCGCTCTCCGGCGCCGGGGCTTCCTCCACCGCCTTCGCGGTCTCGATCTCGACGATCGGCTCGTCCTCGTTCACCAGATCGCCTTCGGCCTTGAGCCACTTCAGGATCGTTCCTTCGTTGAGTCCCATTCCCCATTTGGGCAGCAGGATCTTGCTCGCCATGGTGTTTCCTCTCAGCGGGTGAGCTTGTGGACGGCAGCGACGATCTTCTGCTTGTCCGGATAGAGTGGCCGTTCCATTTTCGGGCTGAACGGGATGTGGACGTCCGGCGTCGTCACGCGCAGGATCGGCGCCTTCAGCGAATCGAATGCTTCCTCGGCGACGATGGCGGCGATCTCGGCCGCGGCGCCCGCGGTGCGGTTGGCATAGTCGACGACCACCAGGCGACCGGTCCGGGCTACCGAGGCGAGAATCGTCTCCTTGTCGAGCGGCACCAGGCTGCGCACGTCGATCACCTCGGCCGATATTCCCTCCTGCGCGAGCTGCTCCGCTGCGGGCAGCGCGTGCAGCAGGCAACCGGCGATCGAGACGATGGTGACGTCGCTGCCGGCGCGGCGGACCGCGGCCTTGCCCAGCGGCACGAGGAAGTCGGGGTCGGTGGGAACCTGTTCCTTCCTGCCCCAGAGGTCGTTGTCCTCGAACACGATCACGGGGTCGTCGTCGCGGATCGCGCTCTTCAGCATCCCTTTCATGTCGGCAGGCGTCGCCGGTGCGATGATCTTCAATCCGGGGATGTTCATGAACATCGGGTAGGGGCGGTCGGAGTGCTGCGCGGCATTGGCGCCGTTGTGCCACATCGACATGCGGAACACGACCGGCACGCGCACCTGGCCGCCGGTCATGAAACGCAGTTTCGCCGCCTGGTTGATGATCTGGTCGCTGGCGAGATAGACGAAGCTCGCGATCGTGAGGTCGACGATCGGGCGCAGTCCGGTGATCGCCGCACCGATCGCCATGCCCGAGAAGCCGAGCTCGGAGATCGGTGCGTTCCACGTGCGCTTGGCATCGAGCTTGCCGAAGACGCCGCTGGCCGAATAGAGCGCGATGTCCTCGCCGATCAGGATCACGTTCGGATCGCGCTCCATTTCCTCCTTTTCGGCTTCCAGTATGGCGCCGAGGTAGGTGAGCTCGGCCGTCGCCCCGCTTGCGCCAGACTGGTCGGCCGATCCGGGTTTGCCATAGAGGCTGGAGAGTTCGTTGGTTTGCATGGCTGCGGTTCCCCTCGTGCGCTCAGGCCGGATAGCCGATCGGGTTGGAGTACATGTTCTCGTAGACGCTCGCGGGATCCGGATGCGGACTCTTGCGCGCGAACTCCACCGCCGCGGTGACGTCGCTCACGACGGCGTCCTCGATTGCCGCGAGCTCGGCCTCGTCGTGCCCGGCCTGCAGCAGACGGGCGCGGTAGAGCACCAGCGGATCGAGTTCGCGCCGGTAGCGCTCGACTTCCTCGGCCGCGCGGTAGTGCGACGGCATGAAGACGCCGATTGCGTGTTCGTCGAAACGGTAGGTCTTGGCCTCGATCAGGCTGGGACCCTCGCCGCGACGCGCGCGCTCGACCGCCACGAGCGTCGCCGCGTGGACCTCGTCGAGACGCTGGCCGTCGACGATCACGCCGGGAATCGCGTAGCCGGCCGCGCGCTTCGCGATATCGGGTTGCGCGTGCGTGGTGAGCATCGGCGTGGTCGCGGCGTAGAGGTTGTTCTCGCAGAAGAAGATCACCGGCAGCTTCCATACCGCCGCCATGTTCAGGCACTCGTGCAGCGCGCCCTGGTTCGACGCGCCGTCACCGAAGAAACCCAGGCTGACCTGGTCCGTGCCGCGCACCACGGCGCTGAGGCCGGCGCCGGTGGCGAGCGGGATGCCGCCGCCGACGATCGCCGACTCGCCGATGATGCCGACGCTGGCGTCGGCGAGGTGCATCGATCCGCCGCGCCCCTTGCACACACCGGTGGCGCGCCCCATCAGCTCGGCCATCAGCGGCGCGAGTTTCGCGCCCTTGGCGATCGGATGCCCGTGCGAGCGGTGCGTGCCGGTGATCCAGTCGTCGTTGCGCAGCGCCATGCAGGCGCCGACCAGCGTGGCCTCCTGGCCCACGCTGGAATGCACGGCGCCGGGAATCTCACCGGCCGCGATGCGCTTGGGCAGCGCCTCCTCGAAACGCCGTATCGACAGCATGCGACGGTACGCCTCCCGGCGTTGTTCGGCTTGCAGGCTCATGATGCGTCCTCGATGACCAACGAAGTGTGGGCAAGCCTATACTGGCGCTCCGATTCCCGCATCATGCAGTTGCTGTATGCCTACGTCCTTCGACGTGTTCTCCGGACTGGTCAGGGAACTCTACGCCGGGGTGATCGAGACGCCGCCATGGGAGCGTTTCCTGGAGTGCATGCGCCGCGAAGCGGACGGCACCGCGGCACTGATCATGCTGTCGCCGCCGGGATCGGCGGCCGTGAACCTGCTGAGCGTGGTCGGCGGACGGCCCGAGGTCAGCAACGCGTACCGCGAGCAACTGTTCGCGCTCGAACCGTTTCTCGATCTGTCCGAGGGCGAGGTCACGACGCTGCACCGCTTCGTCGGTGCCCGCGAGCTCGAGCTCAACGAGTATTACAATCGCTTCATGCGTCCGTGGGGCGTCGGCTTCGTGCTCGGTGCCGACGTGCGGACCGCGGCCGGCTACACCGCGCGCCTGCGTGTGTGCCGCGCCCCGGAGGCCAGTGATTTCGCTGCCGACGTCTGTGAACTCGTCGCCACGCTGCTCGCGCACCTGCGTCAGGCGGTCGAGATCTTCGACCGCGTGCACCGGTTGCAGGTCGGGGAGATCGAACTCGCCGATGTGCTGGACCGCTTCGGCGTCGCGAGCTTCCTGCTCGACGCCAGCGGCCGCGTTTCGCACACCAACGGCAGCGCGGTGGCGCTGCTGTCCGGCGACCACGGGTTGACGTTGCGCGACGGGCGCCTGCTGCTCGGCAGTGACGCGGCGCAGCGACGCCTCGCGCGGATCCTTGCCGGGGCACACGGCGCGCACGGCTTGGGCGAGGAGCCTGGCAGACGCCTGCCCGCGGTGATCACGGTCCCGCGCGGCACCGGATCGCTGCCGCTGGTCGTCGCGGTGCGCTTGCTGCGCTCGCCGGCCGATCTGCGCGCGGAGCACACCCCGCTCGCGGCCGTCTACGTCAGCCGGCCGGAGCCGGGGCGAACGGTACCGGCCGAATTGGTGCGGGAACTGCTCGGCGTCACGCGTGCCGAGGCGGCCCTGGCGTCGAGGCTGGCGTGCGGCGCGACCATCGACGAGGCGGCAGGCGATCTGGGCATCGCACGCGCCACGGCGCGCACCCAGCTCTATTCGATTTTTCGCAAGACCGGGCTGCATCGGCAGTCGGAACTGGTATCGCTGATCGCGGAGACTTCGGCGCGCTTCCCGCTGGGGTAGTGCGTGTCCGGTAAGAGACCGGACCTAGTGCGCCTGCGAGCGCACCAAATCAGCGACGTGAAAGTCGTCGTCGGCGTTTGATCTGGACGCCGTAATCGAAGGTAACTGCGTCCTCGCGAGAGGGGGTGGAGAGCAACCGGAGGTGAACGACCAGTCCGTAACGAAAGTGAACACGATTCGGCCTGCTGCGGTGGCGAGCCTGCTAGGTAATGGCGAAGTCCAAGATGCCGTCTACCCGGCACACCGGGTGAACAAGGCAGTGGCGGTCAGCCTTGGGTAGCGGAAACAGATCGATCCCGAGGGCTGCGGTGGGTGGTTGGTGATGGAATGGTTGGAAGGTTTGGTGAGTGAAGCAGGGAGATCCGCCGGCGACAGGGCACCGGAGACGGTGGCAGGCGGAAGTCAGAGGCGCCGTAGTAGTGCTGAAGCGGAGTAATGTCCGTGGAGCGAAGGGCGCCAGGAAGGTAGAGGCGAGATGGAAGTACGAGGCGAAGCCCCCCGGGAAGCAGTGTCGGTGTCACGAGCGCGTGCACGGACTATACCCGCCGGAGATGTTCGTGCCCGCTGGGCATGGACGGAACGCAGCGTGTGGACGGATCGCATGTTGACGGCCCTGGAGAACGGGGTAGGAGGAGGTCGATGGTTTAGCCTGATCGACAAGGTGGTGAACCTGGAGAATCTGTTTGCGGCGTATGTGACGGTGGCCGAGCGCAACGGGGCTGCCGGGGTAGATCATCAGACGGTAGAGGCGTTTGGAGAACGTCTGACGGAACGACTGGATCGACTGGAGCAGACGCTGCGGGATGGGCGCTACCGTCCACAGGAGGTGAGACGGGTCTGGATACCGAAGCCGGGGAGTCGCGAGAAGCGCCCGCTGGGTATACCGACGGTGCGCGACCGGGTGGTGCAGAGGGCGGTGCTGCATGTGCTGGAGCCGATCTTCGAGCGGGAGTTTGCCGAGCACAGCTACGGCTTTCGTCCGAACCGGGGATGCAAGGATGCGCTGAGGCGAGTGGATGACTTGCTGAAGCGGGGCTATCGGTATGTGGTGGATGCGGATCTGCGCAGCTACTTTGACACGATACCGCAAGAGCGCCTGCGCGAGCGGGTTGCCGAGCGGGTAAGCGATGGACGGGTGCTGGATCTGGTGAGCCTGTTCTTGCAACAGGGGATACTGGACGGCCTCGCGCATTGGAACCCGACGGAGGGCACGCCGCAGGGAGCGGTAATCAGTCCGCTGCTGTCGAATATCTATCTGAATCCGCTGGACCATGAAATGGCCCGGAGCGGTTATGAGATGGTGCGATACGCGGACGACTTCGTGGTGTTGTGTCGGACGGAGGCGGAGGCGGAGGCGGCGTTGGAACGTGTGCGGGATTGGGTTGAAGCCAATGGCCTGTGCTTGCATCCGGAGAAGACCCGTATTGCCGATGCCGACGGAATAGGCTTTGAGTTTCTGGGGTATCACTTTCGTGCGAGTCAGCGCTGGCCGCGCAAGAAGAGCCTACAGAAGCTGAAGGAGGTGCTGCGGGGCAAAACCCGCCGCACCGCTGGCGAGAGCCTGAAGGCGATCATCGTCGATATCAATCGGACGCTTCGCGGCTGGTATGAGTATTTCAAGCATGCTCACCGGTACGTGTTCGGACGCTTGGACCAATGGGTTCGGATGCGTCTTCGCTCGATTTTGCGCAAACGCGCGGGACGGCGTGGACGTGGCCGTGGCCTGGACCACGTGAAGTATCGAAATGCCTACTTCCGGGCGGCCGGGCTCTTCTCTCTGGAAGCAGCCCGGATCGCTGAACGTCGATCCTCGATGAGGTAAGACTACCGACTGGAGAGCCGTATGCGGGAAACCCGCACGTACGGTTCGGAGGGAGGGGGGACCGAACTCAATCGGTCCTTCCTACCCCTATCGCGGACATCGCACACATCCGACATGCGACGTGCATCGCGTTGCGCACATCCGACATGCGACGGGCATCGCGTTGCACACGCCCGACATGCGACGGGCATCTCGTAGGTCCGGGCTGTGCCCGGACATTTGTTCGGCCACAGGCCGAACCTACGCGGACATTTGTTCGGCCACAGGCCGAACCTACGCGGCGTGCGACGGCGGGATCCCCAGGCGCGCCAGGTGTTGCGCGCTCGCCTCGACGTAGCGGTCGGCGGCCGGATCGGCCACCCACAGCGTGTCGCCGGGCGTGGCGCGATAGCCCAGCTTCTGCAGATCGACCTTGCGCAGCTTGAAGGTCGGCGTGATGTCGGTGTCGTCGCTGACGCGCACGAACACCGGCACCGCGTACGACGGCAACTTCTCGCGCGCGAGCCGGTACAGCGCCGCCGGATCGAAGGCGTGGCCCGGCTGCATCACGATCGTCGCCATGCCGGCGCGGCCCTCGTGGCCGGGAATCGACACGCCGTAGACCGTGACGGTTTCCACGCCGGGGGCATCGCCGAGCACGTTCGCGACTTCGGTGGTCGAGACGTTCTCGCTCTTCCAGCGGAAGGTGTCGCCGACGCGATCGACGAAGTAGTAGTAGCCGTCGGCATCGCGGCGGAACAGGTCACCCGTGCGCAGCCACGCGTCGCCGGGGCGCAACGCGTTGCGCAGGATCTTCTTCTCGGTGGCCTCGGGGTCGGTGTAGCCGTCGAAGCGCCCGCCGGTCACCCCGGGCAGTTCGAGGATCATGCCGAGCATCTCGCCGACCTCGTCGTCCGCGCAATCCATCAGCGTGCCGTCAGGGTTGCGCAGGTAGCAGTCGTGGTCGCGGTCGTAGCGCACCAGGCGCGCGTTGCTGCGCTCGGGGAACGGGATGCGCCCGCAGGAGCCGACGCGGTTGTCGAGGTTCATCAGCCCGACGTTGATCTCGGTGCCACCGTAGCCCTCGATCATCTGCGTGACGCCGAAGCGTTCCTGGAACGGCAACCAGATCGCCGGGCTGAGGCCGGAGCCGGTCATCGCGCGCAGGCGGTGGTTGCGGTCGTCGGGGTGCGGCGGCTGGTTGTACAGGTAGCGGCACATCTCGCCGCTGTACTGCGCGATGGTGACGCCGTGCTCGCGCACGTCGGACCAGAACCGGCTGGCGCTGAAGCGCCGGCGCAGCACCACGCGGCCACCGCTCGCCAGCGCGTTCGACATCAGCGACATCAGCGCCGCGACGTGGTAGAGCGGCAGCGCGCAATAGAACACGTCGTCCTTGCCCGCCTCGAGCAGCGCCGCCCAGCCTTCACCCACGCCCAGCCAGCGCGCGTGCGTGATCCGTGCCGCCTTGGGCAGCCCGGTGGTGCCGGAGGTGAACACCAGGCACAGCGTGCTGCTGCCGATCACACCGCCACGCAGCGCCGGGTCGGGGTTGGTGGCCGGTTGCGCGGCGATGTCGGCATCGATGCACTGGCAGCCGGGTGGGGTGAGGCCCTGTTCCTCGTCCGTGATCGCGAGCAACGGCAGCGTGTCACCGACGCCGGGCGTGCGGGCGATGCGCTCGCCGCACTCGCTGCCGACAAACAGGCGCTGGCTGCCGGTGGTGGCGAGCGCATGGCGCAGCGCCTCGCCGCTCGCCTGCGTGTTGATCAGCGCCGACACGCAGCCGATCTTCGCCAGCCCGAACCACACGAAGAGGTACTCCGGCCGGTTCTCCATCAGCAGTGCCGCGACGTCGCCCGGGCGCAGCCCGGCAGCCAGCGCGTAGTGCGCGAAGCGGTTCGCCTGCGCGTTGACCTCGCCGTAGCTCAGCGTGCGTCCGCTCCACAGCAGCAAGGGGCTGTCCGGGGAAGCTGCGGCGCGCTCCTCCAGACGATCGGCCACCGTGTAGTGCTGCTCGGGCGTGTGTTTCATCATGCCGGCCGAGAGGCGGTCCAGCTTCGCCTGGGTCTGTTCGCGCGTGGTCATGGGGCTCCCGTCCAACTGCCGTTCGATGCTTCAGATCGCGCCGCCGCAGACCGCGAGGGTCTGGCCGGTCACGAAACTCGAGGCGCTGCTCGCGAGGAACAGCACCGGTCCGACGATTTCCTCCGGTCGCGCCGAGCGCTTCAGCATCGTGACGCCTTCGGAATACTCGAGGAAGCCCTGCATCTGGCTCGCCAGATCGTCGAGCATATCGGTGAGGAACGGCCCCGGAGCGAGCGCGTTGACGCGGATGCCGAGCGAGGCCCACTCGTCGGCCATGCTGCGCGTCAGCGCGACCATCGCCGCCTTGCTCGAGGTATACATCGCGAGGTGCCCCGGCGAGCGCAGCGCGCCCATGGTGGCGATGTTGACGATCGAGCCGCCGCCGGACCTGGCCATGCGCGCGGCGACCAGCGACGACAGATGCATCGGACCCTTGGTGTTGACACTGTAGATGCGGTCGAACATCTGCTCGGTGGTCTGCGTCAGCGGCATCATCTGCTGCGTCATGCCGGCGTTGTTGACCAGCACGTCGCAGCGGCCGAACCCGGCGTAGGCGGCGTCGACCAGCGCATCGACCTGCTGCCAGTCGCCGACGTCGCAGCCCAGCGCCAGCGCGCGTCGCCCCAGCGCGTCGATCTGGCGCGCCACGTCCGCGCAGGCCTCGCTGGTGCGCGCGGTGACGATCACGTCGGCACCCGCCGCGGCCAGTCCCAGCGCGATCGCGCGCCCCAGTCCGCGGCTCGCGCCGGTCACCAGCGCGACCCGGCCGCCCAGATCGAACAACTCCTTCGGGTGTGTCATGCGTGCAGGCTCCTGTGGTGATCAGAAACATTCCGATCACTTGCTTTGTTTTTTCGCGGACTATAGCATAGCTCGCAGTGTGGATGAAAACCGCTCCCGGACGGGCGGATCGACGGGAAATCGCATGAGCAGGGGCAGGCAGCGCCGTACCCAGGAAGAGCGCAGCGCGAGCACGCGCGAGAAGGTGATCAGCGCGGCCATCGACTGCATCGTCGAGGAAGGCCTGCACGCGACCACCGCCGCGCGCATCGCCGCGCGCTCGGGAGTGACCTGGGGCGCGATCGTGCACCAGTTCGGCGACAAGGACTCGGTGCTGTACGCGATCGTCGAGCGCAACGCCGAGATCTACACCAGCCTGCTCACCGAGGCGCTGGGGCGCGCCGGACCGACGCCGCGCGAGCGCGTCGCCGCGCTGATCGATACCACCTGGCAGTACATCAACGAGCCGTCGGCGTTCGCGTTCAACGAACTGATCATCCACAACCGCGCCACCCGCAACGAGCGCCTGTTGCAGCAGCAGGAAGAGCTGTCGAACGCGTATGTGCAGACGATGTGGGAACGCTTCTTCGGCGAGTTCGACATCCCGGCCCAGACGCTCGACACGGTGCGCAACCTCACGCTGGGAGCGCTGCACGGCTTGTCGATCATGCGGCTGATCTCGCCGAATCTGCGTCCGCGCTACCGCAAGGAAATCGCGGCACTGAAGACCTTCGCGCAGGACCTGATCGATCCGCCCGCCACGGGCACCACCGGAGCACCGCAGACATGAAAGCAGTCGTCGCCCTGGACCACGGCAGGCTCGCCGTGCGTGACGTGACCCTGGATGCCCCGCGCGCCGGTGAGGTCGAGATCCGCATGGTGGCGGCCGGCGTCTGCCATTCCGACCTCTCGGTGCTGAACGGCACCGTGCCGATGCCACTGCCGATGGTGCTGGGCCACGAAGGCGCGGGGGTCGTCGAACGGCTGGGGCCGGGTGTGGGCGGCCTCGCGGTCGGCGATCACGTGGTGCTGTCGTTCATTCCCGCCTGCGGTGGCTGCCATTTCTGCATCAGCCACGAGCCGCACCTGTGCGTGGCTGGATCACCCGCGGGCCTGATGCCCGACGGCAGCTCGCGGGTGCGCCTCGATGGCCAGGAGATCGGCGTGATGGCGATGCTCGGCTGCATGGCCGAGCGGGTCGTGGTACCGGCGATGAGCGTGCAGAAGATCGATCCGGCGATCCCGCTCGACCGCGCCGCGCTGGTGGGCTGCAGCGTGATGACCGGCGTTGGCGCGGTCGCCTCGACTGCGCGCGTGAAGCCGGGCTCCACGGTCGCGGTGTTCGGCTGCGGGGGCGTGGGGCTGTCGGTGATCCAGGGCGCGCGGCTGGTCGGCGCGCGGCGCATCGTCGCGGTCGACATGCTCGAGTCCAAGCTCGAGTACGCGCGCCATTTCGGCGCCACGCACACGGTGCGTGCCGGCGGCGACGCGGTCGCCGCGGTGCGTGAGGCGACCGGCGGCTGGGGCGCCGACTACTGTTTCGAGGTGACCGGCAAGCCGCCGGTGATGGAGCAGGCCTACGCGGCGGCGCGCCGCGGCGGAACCGTCTGCGTGATCGGCATCGGCCACTACACCGAGAGCTTCCCGCTGAATGCCTGTGGCTTCTCGGCCGAAGCCAAGACCGTGATCGGCTGCATGTATGGCAACGCGAACTTCCGGGTCGACATGCCGAACCTGCTCGAGCTCTACCTCGCGAAGCGGCTCGACCTCGACGCGATGATCACCCGCAGCTACACCATCGACGAGGCGGCGCAGGCCTTCGACGATCTGCTCGGTGGCGTCAACGCACGCGGAGTGATCGTACTGTGAACGCCGGCGAGGCCCGCTCCCGGCTGTACGGTCTGCTCGGCGAATGCTTCACCTACCCGGACGCCGAGTTCGTCGCGGCGGTTGCCGACGGCTCGCTGGCGGCGCTGCTGGCCACGCTCTGCGACGCGATCGATCCGCAGCTGCGCGCCGGGCTCGACCTGGCGCCGCTCGCCGATCCCGCGCTGCAGCTCGAGCCGCTCGCGGTCGAGTACACGCGGCTGTTCGATGCGGGTGCGCGCGGCACCGGTTGCCCGCTGAACGGCGGGCTGCAGGTAGGGCCGCAGATGAAGGTGATGGAAGAGGCGGTGCGCTTCTACAACCACTTCGGACTCACGCTCGCCGAGGACCGCAAGGAACTGCCCGATCACCTCACGACCGAGCTCGAGTTCCTGCACTTCCTGGGTGCCGGCCAGCAGGCGCTCGCGGCGCGCGGCGAACCGGTGCTCGCCTACGAGCTCGCGCAACGCGATTTCATCGCGCGCCACCCGGGGCGCTGGGTGCCGGTGATGCGCGGCAAGCTCGCCGCGCTGCAGCCGTTGCCGTTCTTTCTCGCATTGACCGATCTGCTGGCGCGGCTGCTCGCGCACGAGCTCGCGCGGCTGCAGGCCGCGCACGGCGAGGCCTCGCTGAAGGTGTCGGGGGATCTGCCGTTCGGCGGCGCCTGAGCGCACCGCCGAACGATTCAGGGTTCTTCAGCCGATGTTCGCCTGGCCGCCGTCGAGGCCGATCGTCTGCCCGTTCACGTAGGCCGCGGCCGGCGAACACAACAGCACGACGAACCGCCCGATGTCCTGTTCGCAGTCACCCACGCGCCCCATCGGCAGCGTCTTGAAGAAGGCCGCCGCCTCGGCGGGATTCTTCTCCATCCACCACGCGAGCCCGGGCGACATCGCGTGCGGCAGGATCACGTTGGTGCGGATGTTGTCCTTGCCCCACTCGCAGGCGGCGGCGCGCGTGAGCTGGCGGATCCCGTCCTTGACCGCTGCATACGCGCCGTAGCCGGACATGTCCCAGCGCCTGGTCGCCGAGCTCGAGAGGTTCACGATCGAGCCGTCGCCCTGCAGGTGCGGGTAGCACAGCTTCATCAGGCGGAACGTGGCCAGCGGGCCGGACTGGAAGCCGGCCTCGAAGGCCTCGTCGCTGACCGCGAACAGATCGCCGTTGGGTACTTCCTGTGCGTTGTTGACCAGGATATTGATGCCGCCGAAGTGGTCCGCCACGGCCTGCACGCAGCCGGTCAGCGACTCCAGGCTCTTCACCTCGCAGACCACCGCCAGCGCCTCGCCGCCGCGCGCGCGGATCTGCGCCACCGTGTCCTCCAGCTTGGCCAGCGTGCGCCCGGTCACGGCCACCCGCGCGCCTTCGGCGGCCAGTGCCAGCGCGATGCCCTGGCCCACGCCCTGTCCGGCGCCGGTCACCAGCGCCACCCTGCCGTCGAGCATTCCCATCGTGATCGTCCTCCGTTCGTCTGGTAGCGAAAAAAGCCGCCGTGAGCGCAGGTGGTGCGCACGCCCACGGCGGCTGCGGTCAAAGCGTGGCGATGAATCCGGCGCGGATGTCCTTCTTCAGGATCTTGCCGGAGGCGTTGCGCGGCAGGTGCTCGTCGCGCACCTGTACGTAGTGTGGCACCTTGAAGTGCGCGAGCTGGCCGGCCGCGAAGCGGCGCAGGTCCTCGGCATCGAACTCTGCGCCGGGCGTGCGGTGCACCACCACCGCGAGCTGCTCGCCGAACGCCTCGTCCGGCACGCCGAAGGCGGCGACCTCGTCGA